>JAZUIL010000125.1:0-21855 GCA_045642245.1 Bacteroidales bacterium | reverse complement strand
GCTGCCTGTAGCGGCAATCCAGGCCCGATGGAATATCGCGGCGTGTACATTAAGACCGGTCAGGTGCTCTTCAAGGTAGGACCTATGCAGCAGGGAACCAACAACATCGGTGAGTTCCTCGCCATCGTACACGCCCTGGCTATGCAGGAGAAACAAGGCACATCCATCCCTATTTACAGCGACTCGGTCAACGCACAGAAATGGGTTCGACAGGGTTTCTGCAAGACTACGCTCGAGGAAAATGAGGTCAATGCGCCGATTTTTGACCTGATACGCCGTGCCGAATCATGGCTCCGCACCCACACTTTCCGCCTCCCGATCTACAAATGGGAGACCAAGGAATGGGGCGAAATTCCTGCCGATTTCGGTCGAAAATAAGAGAAAAAAGATGAAAATTTTCTGCATAGATAAGAACTATCAGCCACCAGAAAAGACTGAAAAACCCATTCTTTACATGAAGCCCGAGACGGCGTTGACCCGTGAAGACTGGCCTTTCTTTGTACCCGACTGGAGTCAGCAGGTGGAGTGTGAAACACACCTCGTAATACGCATCAATCACCTCGGAAAGAGCATTCCAGAGCGCTTCGCCAGCCGTTATTATGATGAGGTTACAGTAGGCTTAACCTTCACCACTCGTGACATTCAGAACCAGCTGAAAGAAAAGGGTTTACCGTGGGAAATTTCCACGGGTTTCGATGGGGCTTCTTACGTGGGGAAATGGGTAAAGTTAAAGGATATACTTTCAAAGTACCCCCTTTCCATCCCATTCTCAACCACCCTCAACGGCCAGCCCTGCGCAGAAGCGAACACGACAGACATGCTCCACTCCATCGACGAGATTGTGAGCTACGTGAGCCAGTTCTATTTGCTGAAGACGGGCGATCTGATTTTCACGGGCGCACCTTCATCCTTCGGTCCATTGAAAGAGGGAGACGTAATCTGCGCTTCGTTGTGCGGATCCCAGCTCCTGGAATGCCGTTGCAAATAATCAAAACTCCCTTTCACGCTGATTAATCTTTACTTTCAACATACGAAACAGCCTTTCACGACCGTGAGAGGCTGCTTTTGATTTCTAAATGTGCTAGTCATTTCAAAAAAGACAAAGTTTTTTTTCAGTTTTTCAGTTTTCAAAAAAAAATTCCAGATTGAAAATACGATTTTAGATCTTTAATTATAATATAATTAACTATTTCCTTTATTCAAAAAAAATTTTTGAAAACTGAAAAACTGAAAAAAAATCGAGTGGAGGTGATGCATAGAGGGATAAAAAAACTTTGAAGTATGATAAAAAAAAAGTGAGTAAAAGTTTTAGACCGCAAATTAGTTTTCGTACCTTTGCCCCGCGAAACAAAAAAATCGCAAAAACAATAAATAACCTAAACCCGCGTTTATATACCACATGCGTATTTTTATTTCAACCCTTCTGTTCACCCTCTTCTCCCTCATAGAGACAGCGTTTGCTGCCTCAGGTGAGCCACATACCTTTGCCGAGCATTCTGTATTGGCTGAGGGCTTGTGGGTAAAGGTGGCCGTGGATGGAGATCTGAATCGCATTCGCCAGATCACCTATAGCCAGTTGCGCGACATGGGCTTTACTCATCCAGAGCGCGTACAGGTCTATGGCTACGGCGGTCATGTGCTGGCCGAGAACCTCGATGAGGTGGAGTATGATGACCTGCCACTGGCTCCTACGGCGCATGATGCAGCGCAGAACCGTCTGCTCTTTGCGGCCCACGGCATGGTGAAATGGAATTTCGACGAAAAGCGTGGCTACTATCACCGCCGCAATGTGTATGAGACACAGAGCTTCTACTTCCTGCACGAAACGGATGAGGCACAGAAAGCTGACAGCGTTTTATACGACCATCCCCTCACCCTCCTCCACGAAGAAGAGCTCGTCAACATCGGTCAGTCGGGCCGTGAGAAATACGGAGAGTCGTTTCTCAGCACCAAGAAGCAGACCTTCAAACTGGGCACATTCGGCGCCGGTGACGTCAAATTGAGAATCAACGCCATCACCAAAGCGGCAGCGACCACACAGTTCAACGTGTTTGTCAATGGCGCCAAAATGGGCAAGATCAGCGTATCTGCCACCTCCGGAACCTACAGCTTTGCCTCTGAGGGTTGGTTCGACCAGACAGTACACCTTGACGAAGAGAGCGAGCTGGAGGTGACGCTGCAATACGAGTCAGGAAACGCTAAGCCAGAGCTGGCACGCCTCAACTACATCGAGGCAGTGGGCAACTGGGCCACCGAGGCACCTGGCATCATACAAGTGACACTCGACCAAGCGCTGGAGATGCATGACGCCCAATTCTCATCGGTCAAAGTGATAGGCAAAGTGGAGAACCAGGACCTGCACGCCCTGCCTCACACCGACATGGTGATTGTGACCGCCCCAGCCTACCTCAGCGAGGCCAACCGACTGGCAGAGTACCGCCGCAGCCACGATGGACTCAGCGTCACCGTATTGACCCCAGAGAAGATTTACAACGAGTTCTCTTCGGGCGGTCAGGACCCTACGGCCATCCGTCTGCTGGTCAAGAAACTGGCGCCCCGTTACCTCCTCCTGATGGGCAAAGGCCACTACGACAACCAGAAGATCGACCGCCAGTACTTCCTGCCAACCTATGAGACTGACTATTCGCTGGCAGAGACGTCGTCGTGTGTCTGTGACGACTATTTCGGATTCATCGAAGACGGAGAGGGCGGTAAGACCGACAGCTATGGGCGCTATCAGATCAGCGATGAGACACTCGATGTGGGTGTGGGCCGACTGCCTGTAAGCAACGAATTGGAAGCCAAGGCTGCCGTGGATAAGATCATCGCCTATAGCAACAACAAATATCAGGGCGACTGGAAGACCCGCCTCTGCTTCCTCAGCGACGATGACAAGCCGGGCGACAGCTACAATGCTCATGTGCGTCACAACGAGCAGCTCGTTACGAGCCTCGAGAAAGCCGGGCACAAGGAATATGTGATGCAGAAGATCTATCTGCCAGCCTATAAACAGATCAGTTCCGCTTCGGGCACTGACTATCCGGATGCTAAGAAGGAGTTCCAGGAGAGTCTCAAGCAGGGCGTCCTATTGGTCAACTATGCAGGTCACGGAAACACAACGACCATCACGCATGAGAACATGATGACCTCGAGCATCGCCAATCAGTTGAGCATGCGTTACCTGCCGGTTTGGGTCACAGCATCGTGCGACGTAGGGCGCTGGGACAACGATGAGTCCTCGCTGGGTGAGACACTCACGCTCAATCCAAACGGAGGCGCCATCGCCATGTTCACCACCGTGCGCATCGTCTATGCTCACCAGAACCTGATTCTCAACCAGGCCATCATGGACAATCTCTTTGACCGCAATGCTGATGGCACCCGATTCAGGCTCGGTGATGTGCTCAGAGCCGCTAAGCGCTCGCTGGGTCGTGACTATAACAAACTGAACTTCTGCCTGATGGGTGACCCATCGCTCACCATGGCCTATCCGGAGCAGACCCTGGCAGTGACTACGGTCAATGGCCAGACGATGGCACAGAATAATGCCCCTGACAGCACAAGCATCATCGAGCTCAAATCACTCGAGACGGTGAAGATGGAAGGTGTGGTCTATAAGACAGGCAGTACGAGCGAGATTGACTCCACATTCAACGGCATAGTCTTCGCCACACTGTATGACGCCCTCGACACGCTTGTGGCTGATAAAGGATTCGTGCAGGATGATGCTGATCCATACGTCTTTACGACCCGTACGCGCAAGGCATTCTCTGGCCGAGGAGAAGTTACTCACGGACGGTTCGACTTCTCTTTCATGGTACCTCAGGACATCTCATCGAGCACAAAGGCCGGCTTGGCCACCCTCTATGCCTGCAGCAACGACTGGGCAGAGGCGCAAGGCTACTTCGACAGATATTCACTCAGTGGCGGAAAGGAATACCTCAGGACTGACACCGTAGGGCCAGAGATCACCCAACTGTTCCTCAACGATATGCTCTTCACTGAGGGAGCTGTGGTGAACGCAACGCCATACTTCTTTGCCGAAGTGAACGATGAGAGCGGATTCAACACCACGGGTAATGGCATCGGTCACGATATGGTACTGACCATCAAATGTACCAGCAACCCGATGCTGAGCGTGAAGCAATACATCCTCAATAACTACTTCGCCACCTACACCGGGCAGTTTCAGAAAGGCAGCGTGAAGTATAGCATCCCAGCACTGGCTGATGGTGACTACGAGGCATCATTCATCGTGTGGGACGTATTCAACAACGCCAGTCGCCGCACTTTCCGCTTCACCGTAGCCAAAGGCAAAGCACCGGATGCTGTGGCTGTCCAGGCCTATCCGAGTCCAGCACGCCGTGGTGAGCCGCTGACCTTCCGAGTACTGCATAACCGACCGGAGTCTGAGACAGAGATGAAGCTTGAGGTATTCAGTGCCGAGGGCCGTCTGGTATATGAAAACAAGGTAAAGACCAACCAGGCTCCAGTACATTATGCCATCGACCAGCAGCACCCGACGGTGGCCGACACCTCCGTCCTGGCGGATGAGTCATCGCTCTTTATGGGCAATTCGAGCATCGTATGGACAACTCCGAACCTCGAACCTGGCTTCTATGTCTACCACATCGTACTGACCTCTAACGGAAGCCACAAGATTTCGGAGAGCAAGATACTGCTAGTGAAAAGCGAAGAATGACCACCTAAATGACAATCATTGAGAAAACTAAATATATGAAAAGAATACTTACCCTGTGTCTGGCCTGCAGCACCCTTGGCATGGCAATGGCACAAGACGAGACCGCATCAGAAGCGAGCAAATATAATCCGCTCAATCCTGGCATGATGTCGCTGACCATCGCCCCAGATGCTCGCGGCGGTGGCATGGGTGATGTGGGCGCAGCTACTGAGCCTGATGAGGCCAGCCAGTATTGGAACCCCGCCAAATATGCCTTCGCATACAGCCGCAGCGGCCTTTCGCTCAACTATACTCCATGGTTGCGCAAGATCACTACAGGCATCAACCTGATGAATGCGGTAGGCTACTATAAGTTCGGCTATGATGACAATCAGGCTGTGTCTGCTTCGCTCTCTTATTTCAGCTTGGGCGAAGTGACCGTCATCAACTCTGAAGGTGCAGAACTGCAGGTCATCAACCCGATGGAAATGGCGGTGGATGTGGGTTACTCTCGCATGCTGAGTCCTAATTTCTCGATGGGCGTCGTATTCCGTTACCTGCATTCTGCCATGACCGTCACCGACTCAGACAACAAGCCAAGCAACACGTTTGCAGCAGACATCGCTGCTTACTATGAGGCGTATCCTCAGGTAGGCTACAACGAGTGCAAATGGGCTTGGGGCCTCAACATTTCGAACGTAGGTGGCAAGATCAGTTACGATGGTGGAAGCACGAGCCAGTTCCTGCCAGCACGTCTGCGCCTGGGTACTTCATTCACTTTCCCACTCGATGACTACAACCTCTTCTCTATCAGCGCTGACGCAGATAAATATCTCATTCCTGCCTCACCAAAACGTGGCAATTATCTGACGGATGAGGAGTATCAGATTGCGCTCAAGGATTACTATGACATGAATGGTTTCACCGGTGCCATCAAGTCCTTCTCCGACGCGCCACGCGGAGCAGAAGAGGAGCTGGAAGAGATTAACTGGGGCATTGGCGCAGAGTATACTTATGACCGTCGCTTCTTCCTGCGTGCCGGTTACCATCATGAGCACGAAAACAAAGGTGGCCGCAAATATTTCACCTTTGGCGCTGGTATTCAGCTCAACGTATTCCACATCGATGCAAGCTACGTACTCAGCAGCGAACAGACCTCTGCCCTTGACCAGACCCTCCGCTTCACACTCGGCTTCGACCTTGAAGGACTGAGAGACATGTGGGGCAAGAGAAGATAAAAAGAGCTGTACATTTGCAAAATCAGAAACAATCAACATGAACTACCTAGATATTATCCCACGAATACTGACTTCCGAGCAGTTGGAAGCATCGCACAAATTCATCGACGAGCACAATGTTTTCGTCATCACGGCACATATGTCGCCCGACGGAGACGCGCTGGGTTCGGCATTGTCTATGAAGTACTATCTCCAGGCCAAAGGTAAGAAAGCCACGGTCGTACTGAATGACGCGCCAGGCCTGAACCTCTCGTTCATCCCCGGCTACCGCAGCGAGGTACTGGTCTACGACAACCAGAAAGACGGGTCGCCTTCGCAGAAAGAAGACGTCATCAAAGCCATCAGCGAGTGCGACGCCATGGTGTGTGTCGACTTCAATACGCCATCCCGACTGGGTGATATGAAGGATGTTTTCATGGGTTGTAAATCGCCTAAGATCCTTCTCGACCACCACCTCGATCCTGATGTAGAAAGTTTTGATATAATCATCTCACATCCTGAGCATTGCGCTGCGTGCGAAACGGTCTTCCGCTTCATCATCGAAATGGGCGATGAGGGATTGATCAACCACGACATTGCCACCACCCTATTCTGTGGCATCATGACCGATACGGGTTGGTTTGTCTTCAACAGCAACCGTCCGGACATCCATCTCATCATGGCTCGACTGATGCAGGAAGGCGTTGACCGCGAACAGATCATCAAAGATTCGCACCTCACCCTTGAGCGCCGTGTACGCATACAAGGTTATCTGATGAGCCAGAAACTCAAGACGCTATACGAGCATAAAGCCGCTTATTTCTCGCTCTCCCAGTCAGAAATCAAGCAATATGGCCACCAGAAAGGTGACACGGAAGGCGTGGTGAACATCCCGCTCGACATTGAGGGAATACAAGTCTCAGCGTTCTTCCGTCAGGAGAGGAATCTCATCAAAGTCAGCCTCCGATCGAAAGGCGAATTCCCAGTCAATCTCATTGCCGAGAAGTTCTTCAACGGCGGTGGACACCGCAATGCTGCAGGTGGAGAATTCTATGGCAGTTTAGCACAAGCAGAAGCCATTTTTGTTAAAGTGCTGCCACTTTTCGATAAATATCTTTAATATTTAATCCTCAAATTTTGATATTTGGGGATTTTTTCGTATTTTTGCGCGATTTTATAATTCGAACCTATCGGTTCCCGTTGAGAATTATCTCATTGAGCAAACTAAAGAATATGAAAAAAATATCGCTTCACATCGTAACACTTCTTCTGGTGCTTTTCACCGCATCTTGTTCTCAGGATACGGCTTCTTATGCAGACCTTGTAAGCCAGGAAGAAGACTACATCAAGAACTTCAAGGACTATGCAGGTATCAGCGCCATTCAGATAGATGATGACGTCATCTCAAGCTGGACAGACAAGGTGCTGAACGACAGCATTGACCCTTCGACTCTCGTTGTCAAGGACCAGTGGTATGAGATTACCGAGGGTGACTTCAAGCGTCTCTATTTCCGCATCAAGGACTTCGGTGACCGCAAAGAGGGAAGCTTCTACAAGAACAAGATCACCAATGGCAGCTATGCTTTGATCCGTTATACCGACTGCTACCTGCTCAACACTTTTAAGGAGTTCAATGACAATGTCGCAGCAGATAACCTGAACCCATATAGCTTCCAGATGATCTACAACTGGAATCCTCAGTACTATGCATCCACCTATTATTCGTACTACAATACGGGTTCTAATTCTACATACCAGTGTACCAGTGGTGGTCTGGCCTTCCCTGTCCGCTTCATGTGGTTCGGTGGCGAGGCTGAGCTGATCGTGCCATTCTCATTGGTTTCATCAGACTTCCAGAGCAGCTACTACACGCTCTATTATGGTTCGGTACGCTATACCAAGCCAAACTATATCCCTGAATAAAGATTTTTAGAGAGTAATCACAAACATAGATGAGCCTAACCACTCATCGCAATCCTTTTTCACTATGTCATTAATCAAGAGCATTTCGGGTATTCGCGGCACCATCGGCGGCAAAGTCGGTGAAGGCCTCAACCCACTCGATATCGTAAAGTTCACAGCAGCTTATGCTACCGTGATCCGTCGTCATAACCCAGCAGCTAAGCGCATCGTCGTAGGCCGTGACGCTCGTCTTTCGGGCGAGATGCTGTTCCAGTGCGTTTCTGGCACACTCATCGGCATGGGCTTCGATGTAATCAACATCGGTTTGGCTACTACCCCAACCACCGAGATTGCTGTAACTGCAGAGAAGGCTGACGGCGGCATTATCCTCACCGCTTCGCACAATCCTATCCAGTGGAACGCATTGAAGCTCCTCAACAACGAGGGTGAGTTCTTCGACAAGGCTACTGGCGAGGAGGTGCTCCAGATTGCAGAGGCTGAGGATTTCGACTTCCCAGCTATCACTCCTAAGACCTATACTGGCAACGAGTCGCAGACAGAGTCAGATCCTAACTACGAGGGCAACCCTATCGGCCATATCATCGAGAAGGATTACACCGAGTATCATATCCAGCAGGTGCTTGACCTCAAGCTCGTAGATGCAGAGGCGGTGAAGAAGGCTGGCTTCCGTGTGGTTTGTGACTGTATCAACTCTATCGGTGGTGTGATTATCCCACAGTTGCTCCGCACTATGGGCGTAGAGGTGGTTGAACTCAACTGCCAGCCTACAGGCAACTTCGCCCACATGCCTGAGCCTATCGTGGCTAACCTCCAGGGCATCAGCAACTATATGAAGGACGCTTTGGCTAACGGCAAGTCATACGACCTTGGTGTAATCGTCGATCCTGATGTTGACCGCCTGGCATTCGTACAGGAGACCGGCGAGCTCTTCGGCGAGGAATACACTCTCGTTTCTGTAGCAGATTATGTATTGCAGCATACTCCAGGAAACGCCTGCTCTAACCTCTCTTCATCACGCGCTCTCCGTGACGTGACCCGTGCTCATGGCGGAAGCTACAGCGCTGCAGCTGTCGGTGAGGTCAACGTTGTGACCAAGATGAAGGACACTAACGCTATTATCGGTGGTGAAGGTAATGGCGGTGTGATTTATCCAGAGGCTCACTATGGTCGTGACGCTTTGGTGGGTGTGGCTCTCTTCCTCACTAACCTTGCAAAGCTCCGTGAGAAGAATCCATCGCTCACCGTTTCTGAGCTCCGTGCAAGCTATCCTCCATACGAGATTGCCAAGCAGCGTGTAGACCTCTCTCCAGATATTGATGTGGATGGCGTATTGCTCCGCATGAAGGAGAAGTACCAGGGTCAACCAGGTATTGAGGTGACCGACATTGACGGCGTAAAGCTTGACTTTGAGGATCGTTGGGTTCATATGCGTAAGTCAAATACTGAGCCAATCATCCGTATCTATGCAGAGGCTTCGACCATGGAAGAGGCTCAGAAGACTGCTGACGCTATCAAGGCTGAACTTTCTTAAGAAAACATTTTTTTATAATGAATAATCAATCGAATAATGCCGTTTGGCCAAGGTTCAACCGCATTCGCGTTACGAGGATAACCATTATTCATGATTGATTATTCATTATTCATTTATATATCTATGCATCTTTCTAAATATATCTTGTCCATGTCTGTGCTCCTCGCCTCTTGTACCGCGCCAAAGCCAGAAGAGGCTGATTTGGTGATGCTCTTCACCACCGATCTGCATGGAGCATGTCTGCCATTCGACTTCAAGAAGAATGAGCCCGCTAAGACTTCTCTTGCCAATGTCTGCACCTATGTCAAGCAGCAGCGCGAGGAAAATCCTGATGCGGTAATGCTTTTCGACACAGGCGACTTCCTGCAAGGCCAGCCGTCTATCTACTATTACAACTTCGTAGATACGACCGATATGCACATCATGCCTCGTGTATATAACTATCTGAAGTACGACGCAGTAGGTGTTGGCAACCATGACATTGAGCCAGGAGAAGATGTATATGGTCGCCGCCTTCCTTCGCAGTTTGAGATGCCTTGGCTCTGTGCCAACGCCATTGATCAGCGTACGGGAAAGCCGATGTTCCAGCCTTATACGGTCATCGAACGTCAGGGCATTAAGGTGGCTGTACTGGGTATGATCACACCACATATCCACGCGTGGTTGCCTAAAACTCTCTGGCCGAACCTAGAGTTTGAGGACATGGTGGAATGTGCACAGAAGTGGGTTCCTATCATCCAGCAGAAAGAACAGCCGGATCTTCTCATTGGCCTTTTCCACGCTGGCTATGACTATACGGTGGGAGACTGTGACCTTGACACCAAGTACAACGAGAATGGCTCGGTTCCTGCAGCAATCAAGGTTCCAGGCTTTGACATTGTGCTCTGTGGCCACGATCATCAGCCAGGCATGTTCAATGTAGCTAACGTAGCTGGCGACAGCGTCCTGATCCTCGATGCTCAGACACAGGCTATGAAGGTAGGACGAGCAGACATCCATTTTCAGTTGGTCAATGGCAAGTATCAGAAAACCATCAAGCCAGAACTGGTCGATATGACTACGGTTGAACCAGATGCTGATTTCTGCGCGACTTTCCAACCAACTATTGATGAGGTGAACAACTATGTTGACGCTCCTCTAGGAGAGCTCACAGCACCTCTCTATGGAGAACCTTCTCTCTACGGACCTTCTGAATTCCAGGACTTCATCCATGAGGCTCAGTTATGGGCAACTGGAGCAGACATCTCGTTTGCAGCTGTCCTTGCGCCTCGTGACATGATTCCAGCAGGACCTATCACCATGCGTCATCTTTTTACGTTGTATAAGTACGAGAATCAGCTCTTTACCTTAGCTATGACTGGCGAAGAAGTAAAGAAATATCTGGAATTCGGCTTTGCTAACCAATACAACCAGATGACTTCGGCTAACGACCATCTCCTGGCTTTCAAGAAAGATGCTGACGGCAAGTACATCATGAACAGTTATGGTCCACAGTATGTCACTCCTACTTTCAATTATACTTGTGCAGGAGGCATCAAGCTGACGGTTGACCTTACGAAGCCTGCAGGCCAGCGTGTCAACATCCTCAGCATGAGTGATGGTTCGGCATTTGACCTTTCAAAGACTTACAAGGTGGCTATCAACAGCTATCAGGCCAGTGGTGGTGGAGACTTTATCCATAAGGGGCTTGGCTGGGATCAGGAAATGCTGAAGGAGAGAACCATTGCAGCTACACCAAAGGACGTGCGTCGCTACATAGCGGAATACATCCAGCAGATCAAGACTATCACACCTCGCCTTCGTGGTGATTGGGAGGTCATTCCTACGGACTGGTGGAAGAAAGGAATTGAGACGGATAAGAAATTCACGAATCCAAACCAGCGATAAAGTTCTGGTATTGGACAGAAGAATCAAAAATGAGACTTAGTCATTTAGTCATAGGATATAATCAATCAGCGCCAATCGTCTCTTCGATTGACGCTGAATTATTACCTGCTTCCTTCACCTGCCTTTTGGGTCGAAACGGTACGGGTAAGAGCACCCTATTGATGACGTTGGCTAAACAACTCGAACCTCTTTCTGGTACTATATTATATAATGAGGAAAACAATCAGTTATATAATACAAGAAATAATCCGCCTTCGACAGCGATTCCTGCTTTAGTATTACCAAAGGCTCCAGAGCTTCAAAACACTACTGTACGCGAACTTGTGCGTTATGGACGTCTCCCCTACACCGGCATCTTCGGACGTCTGCACGAAGCTGATTATCAGGCAGCGGACCAAGCCATTACTCGTGTCGGAATCTCACATCTATCTGACAAACTTATTCATGCACTGAGCGACGGAGAACGACAGAAGGCGCTTATTGCTCGCGGTCTGGCTCAAGGCTCTGACACGCTTCTCCTCGACGAACCATCAGCCTTTCTTGACTATCCAAGCCGACGACAGCTTATGGAACTGCTCCGTCAGCTAGCACACGAAGAAGGAAAGACCATCCTACTAAGTACCCACGATGTGGAACTTGCCACCGATTATGCTGATCATCTCTGGATTATACAAAATCACAAACTCATAAAAAAAGCTCCCCAGGATTTCCGTCCTGAAGAGCTGTAATAGTTATTCTTAAATAACTCTTTTCCTTATGTAAAGCAATCAGATTGCACGAGTAATAAGTATTATCTATACTCCTGCATCTGCTGTTCTACGCTTTCCTCAATAGCTTTCATTGCGTCAATAGTACGCTGCTGAAGGACTTCGAGTTCCCAGCCGAGCTGCTCAGCGCCACGCTCAATAACCTCTCGAGAACAACCTGCGGCGAAAGCCTTATTCTTATACTTCTTCTTCAAAGATTTGAGTTCCATATCCATCACGCTCTTGGATGGACGCATCAAAGCAGTGGCCCAGATAAGGCCAGTCAACTCATCAGCTGCAAACAGCACCTTCTCCATCTCATGCTCAGGCTTAATGTCAGTAGAAAGGCCATAAGCGTGGCTACAAATAGCATGAATCATCTGTTCTCCTACACCACCTTCGCGCAGCAACTCAGGAGCTTTGATACAATGCTGTTCAGGATACTCCTCAAAGTCAATATCATGAAGGAGTCCAACCAAACCCCAGAAATCTACATCTGCGCCATAACCTAATTCGTTTGCATACCAGCGCATTACACCTTCCACGGTGAGTGCATGCTGAATGTGAAAAGGATCCTTATTATACTTCTTCAGCAGCTCCAGAGCTGCGTCACGTGAGATATGTTCTTCCATAATAATGTGTAGTTTAGTTTATAATGTTTTATACTCTACTGTTTTTAAGTGTATTAGATACTAAATCTTTTTTGTAGCAATCTTCAGTCTTACCCACAGCCAACGAGGTATCAATCGCCAGAAAAATACCAGGATCCGATATTTCCAATCTACGGTAATAACCGATTGTTTCTTCTCTACCTTGCTTACTATTTCTGCAGCAACTTCTTTTACGTCAAGCTGCATCGGATAATTCGCATCAGAAAGTAAAGCCGTTTTCACAAAACCGGGACGGATATCTGAGATCGTCAAATGTTTCATCCCTTTCATATGCGCCAACTGTGTAAGACACTCCAGATAATGGTTGATATATCTTTTAGTCGAAGAATAGGCAGGAGATGCGCCTAAACCTTTCGTACCGGCAATGGAACTGATCACAGCAATCTGACCTTCTTGTTCTGGATGTTGCTCATAGTAATGGAACATAGCAGTCACCATGCGAGTGAAACCCATCGCATTGGTCTGCACGGTTGCCAGTTCCTTCTCCACATCGAGGCTAGGATTCTGAAAACCAATGCCAGAACTATGGAAATACAAGTCACATCCACCCATTTTTCCGATGAGTGTCTGCAACTTATCTACCGCATTATCCTGTGTAATGTCTATGCATTCCGTCGCCACGACATTCAGATTCTGACGCTGGATTTCCATCAGCAACGAATATCTACGACCAGCAATACCTACCGACCAGCCTTTGGCAGTAAGTACTTTCATCACTTCCAATCCAATGCCGGAAGTTGCGCCAATGATAATAGCTTTCTTTGTGTTGCTCATTTAAATAAAAAAACTCCATCCTCTATACAATCGTGTATGTCGGATGGAGATTATGTTAGATTATGCCTCTGGCATCATGTCTGGAGTCTCGCTGCTTACAGCTACCTCCTTATTGATCTTTGCTACAAGACCCTGAAGGACCTTACCAGGACCGCACTCAACAAACTCTACAGCACCGTCAGCAACCATAGCCTCAACAGACTTGGTCCAACGTACTGGGCTTGTAAGCTGTGCTACGAGGTTTGCCTTAATCTCTGCTGCATCAGTATGAGCCTTAGCATCAACATTCTGATAGATAGGGCACTTAGGAGTCTGGAACTCTGTTGCCTCGATAGCCTCAGCAAGCTCTGCACGAGCTGGCTCCATGAGTGGAGAGTGGAAAGCACCACCAACCTTGAGAGGAGCAACACGCTTAACACCGAGCTCGGTAAACTTAGCACCAGCAGCCTCTACTGCAGCCACCTCACCAGAGATGATAACCTGACCAGGACAGTTGAAGTTAGCAGGAACAACCTTACCCTCGATACCTGCACAAATCTCCTCCATCTGCTCGTCTGTTACAACGATGTTGCGCTGGAGGACTGCAGCCATAGTACCAGGATTTGCATCACAAGCCTTCTGCATAGCCATAGCACGCTGAGAAACGAGCTTCAATGCAGCCTCAAAAGTAAGAGCGCCACATGCAACGAGTGCAGAGAACTCTCCAAGAGAATGACCTGCAACCATATCTGGGTTAACGCCATTAACAATAGCTGGAATTACTGAGCAGAGGAATACTGCAGGCTGAGTAACCTTAGTCTGACGAAGGTCCTCATCAGTACCTGCGAACATCAAATCAGTGATGCGGAAACCGAGAATTTCATTAGCCTGCTCAAAGAGCTGCTTGGCCTGGTCGTTGGTCTCATAGAGGGCCTTGCCCATACCTACGAACTGAGAACCCTGACCTGGGAAAATATAAGCTTTCATTGTCTATGATATTTAATAATGTGAATATTCATTTATACTTGTCATTCTGAATGAAATGAAGAATCTCACGCGAGAGTTCCTTCGTTGCACTCATGATGACAACTTGACTCGACTGCAAATATAGAACTTTTACTTCAAACCACAAAATAGCACGACACGATTTCAGCAAAAATGTGCACATTTACGGATGATACGTGCTAAAAAACGCATGTCTATATGACAATTAAACAACATATTCAAGACAAATATGATTTTTTCAGCAGCTAAGTTTGTATTTTTAAATAAAAAGTACTATCTTTGCGGCAAAATTTGGTGGCTAAACACCTTTGAACATTACAAAAATACCTATATCATGGCAACTAACAAGTCAGGTTTAAATCCTGAAAACTACGCATCAGTCGTAGATGGCAAGAAGACCGCCCTCTATGTTCTCACTAACAAGAAGGGCTCTGAAATGTGTGTTTGTAACTACGGTGGCATTATCGTATCTCTTATGATGCCAGACCGTGACGGCAAGCTTGATAACGTTGTTCTCGGCTTGAACAACATCGAGGATATGAAGAAGCGCGTTGACCCATATTTGGGCGCAGCTATCGGCCGTTATGGCAACCGTATTGCCAATGGTAAGTTCACAATCAATGGTGTTGAGTACACCTTGCCACAGAACGATAACACCAACTGCTTGCATGGTGGTATCAGTGGTTTTGAGTCAAAGGTATGGGATGCAGAACAGACCGACGAGCAGACCCTCGTTCTCCGTTATACTTCAGTTGACGGTGAGGAAGGTTTCCCAGGTAACCTCAGCATCGTAATGACCTACAAGCTCACCGACGAGAACGAGGTTTGCATCGATTACAAGGCTACTACCGACAAGCCAACCCTCTGCAACCTCACCAACCACTCGTTCTTCAACCTGAATGGTATCAGCGGTAAGGCTGAGGCTCCAGTAATCACCAACAACGTGCTCACCTTGAACTGCGATAAGTTCATCCCAGTTGATGCAATCGCAATTCCTGTTGGCGTCAAGACTCCAGTTGAGGGTACTCCATTCGATTTCCGTCAGCCAGCTCTCGTTGCTGACCGCATCGACGACAACGACACCCAGATCAAGTACGGTTCTGGTATCGACCACAGCTTCTGCATCAACCAGAAGAACGCTGGCGAGATGACCCTCGCTGCTGTTTGCGAGTGTCCTGCTACCGGTCGCGTATTGAGCACCTATACTACTGAGCCAGGTCTCCAGGTTTACTCTGGTAACTTCCTCAACGGCACTGTTGGTGTTGCTGGCACAGTATTCCCACGTCGCTCAGGCATCTGCTTCGAGGCTCAGCATCACCCAGACTGCATCAACCAGCCTAAGTTCGAGCAGTGCATCCTCAACCCAGGTGAGACTTACAGCCAGACAACTGTATACGCTTTCTCTGTAAAGTAACAGACAAATATCCTGACAAAAGGACAAAACAACAAATTAACAAAATAACAATTTATTAACAATGGCAAAGTCAGAAAAGAAGCGCAAGAAGGTCTTCGGTTTCCACACCCCATTTAACAAGCCTAGCAAGTTGCAGCAAGCTAACGCTGCTTCTATGGCTGCCTATCTTGCAAAGAAGGACTAATTAATCATGAGGCGATAGTCTCATAAGAAATTAGCAGAATAAAGAGTTAAAAAGTTTAATAAGGTATTCTTTCGTACATTGTTTACTTTTTAGCTCTTTGTTCGTTTTAGTCCCCTTCATTACCTTTTCTCTTCCCTTTCTCACTCTTACCATTAAAACCTGAAACAACCATGGATGTTCAAGTAATTCGCGAGAAATTCGCAAAGCACCTCACAGGTGAACCAACTGCAGTCTATGCCTCTCCAGGCCGTATCAACCTCATTGGCGAGCATACCGACTATAATGGTGGCTTCGTTTTTCCTGGTGCCGTAGAGCAAGGAATGATGGCAGCAATCCGTCCTAATGGAACCCGCACAATCAAGGCATATTCTATTGACCTCAAGGACTATGACGAGTTCTCTCTCGATGATCCGAAGGGACCACATGCTAGCCACTTCCGCTATGTTTATGGCGTAGCCAAGGAGATGGAGAAGCGCGGTGTTGAGGTTCAGGGTTTTGACTGTGCATTTGCTGGTGATGTACCTCTTGGTGCAGGCATGTCTTCTTCAGCTGCTTTGGAGAGCTGCTTCGCATTTGCTATCAATGACCTTTTCGGAGACAATAAGGTAAGCAAGATGGAACTTGCAAAGGCAGGCCAGGCTACCGAGCATAATTATATCGGTGTAAACTGTGGCATCATGGATCAGTTTGCCTCTGTCCATGGAAAAAAAGGTTGTCTCATGCGCCTCGACTGTCAGAGCGGAGAGTTCCAGTATTTCCCATGGGAGCCAAAGGGTTACCGCCTCGTCTTGATCAACTCTTGCGTAAAGCACGAGCTCGTAGGTTCTCCATACAACGACCGCCGCAAGAGTTGCGAGAATGTTGTTGCTGCTATCAATGCTAAGTTTGGCATCAATGCAGAGACTCTTCGTGATTGTACTTGGGAACAGATCGAGGCTGTCAAGCCAGAATGTAATCCTGTTGACATCCAGCGAGCAAACTTTGTCATGGGTGAAAAAGACCGCGTACTCGCTGTCTGTGACGCGCTTGAGAAAGGTGATTATGAGACCGTTGGCCAGAAGATGTTTGAGACTCATCAGGGCCTAAGCAAGGACTATGAGGTAAGCTGCGAGGAACTTGACTTCCTCAATGATGTTGCTTTCGATTGCGGAGTTACCGGCTCACGTATCATGGGTGGTGGTTTCGGCGGCTGCACCATCAACCTTGTTAAGAATGAGCTTTACGAACTCTTTACAACCAACGTAGTTGAGAAGTTCGAGGCCAAGTACGGCAAGAAGCCTATCGTCATCCCAGTAGTGATTGGCGATGGTGCTCGCAAGATCTGTTGATCTTAATTGACAATTGATAATTGACAATTGACATCCTACCCCCGATTAAAAGTGGTGGTAGACAATCATTATCAATTATCAATTATCAATTATCAATTAAAAAATGAAATATTTCATCTTTTTACAATATGACGGCACCGCTTACCACGGTTGGCAGACACAGCCTGACTGTGTGAGTGTGCAAGAAACAATCGAACAGAAGCTCTCGCTGCTCTTGCGGCGGGAGCTCTTCATCGTTGGTGCAGGACGAACAGATGCTGGCGTGCATTCACGTCACATGGCTGCTCATTTTGAGTATGATGGCTTTGATGAAATTGCAGAAGTATCATACTCTTATGAAGAGAATCGAGATGCAGAAGGTCACAGAGTGACAGATTATATAATTGGCAATCGAGAAGCACTTAACGAGAAGCTTCGCGTACTGACATTCAAGCTGAACGGTTTACTTCCTCCAGATATCTCCATCGACAATATCGTACCTGTCAAGGCTGATGCGCATGCACGTTTCAGTGCAGTAAGTCGCACGTACAAATATTATATCACTACGCGCAAGAGCCCTTTTGACCGATACTTCTCTACTCGTATCTACTATGATCTCGATGTAGAAAAGATGAATGAAGCCTGTCAGAAGCTGTTCCTCTATAGCGATTTCACCTCGTTTGCAAAACTCCATACCGACGTGAAGACACATATTTGTAAGATTATGGAGGCGCATTGGGAGAAAGAAGGACCTCATTATGTTTTCACCATCAAGGCTGACCGATTCCTTCGAAACATGGTCAGAGCGATTGTAGGAACGATGATGCAAGTCGGCACAGGTAAGATTTCTGTCGAAGAATTCTGCAAGATCATTGAGCTTCAGAACCGCTGCCAGGCGGGAGATTCCGTTCCAGCGCAAGCTTTATTTTTGGAAGATGTAGGATATCCTAACGATATTTTCATTTAAAAATCTATTATTTGCAATAATAGTTTGCTAAAATCAAAAAAAGTGTGTATCTTCGCGCCGGCGGGATATACACTTTTGTTTTTGCACATTTCCCACTATCTATCCTGCCATTCAAACTGAGAAAAGAAAGAAATATGAAAAATATCCGCAACTTCTGTATCATCGCCCATATTGACCACGGCAAATCCACTCTGGCAGACCGTCTGCTGGAGTGCACCAAGACTGTAGCCGAGCGTGATATGCAGGCGCAGATTCTTGACAACATGGATCTGGAGCGCGAACGTGGCATCACTATCAAGAGCCACGCCATCCAGATGGATTATAACTATACCCCACGCGAACTCAATGAAGAGGAACAGGTAATGCACATTGGCGAGCAGCAGCCAGCAGGCAAGTACGTCCTCAATCTCATCGATACTCCGGGTCACGTGGACTTCTCTTATGAGGTCTCACGCTCCATTGCAGCATGCGAAGGCGCTTTGCTTATCGTCGACGGCACTCAGGGTATTCAGGCGCAGACCATCTCAAACCTTTATATGGCGATTGACCATAGTCTTGAGATTATCCCAATCATCAATAAGTGTGACCTTGATTCTGCTATGCCAGAAATGGTCGAAGACGAAATCATAGAACTTCTTGGTTGTGATCGTTCAGAGATTCTACGTGCCAGTGGCAAGACCGGCATGGGTGTACCAGAGATCCTCGAAGCTATCGTAGAACGTGTTCCAGCACCAGTTGGTGATCCTGAGGCTCCTTTGCAGGCGTTGATTTTCGACTCTGTCTTCAATTCTTATAAAGGTGTCATCGGCTATTTCAAGATCGTCAACGGTACGCTCAAGAAAGGCGACAAAGTCAAGTTTGTAAATACTGGTTCGGAGTATGACGCTGACGAGGTAGGTATTCTCCGCATGGACATGGAAGCTCGTCCTGAAGTAGGTTGTGGCAACGTAGGTTATATCTGTTCAGGCATCAAGACTTCTACTGAGGTAAAGGTCGGTGATACGATTACCCATCAAGCTCGTCCATGTGACAAAGCCATCGCAGGCTTCGAGGAAGTAAAACCAATGGTCTTCGCTGGTGTCTATCCTATCGATCCTGAAGATTATGAGGATCTTCGCGCTTCGCTCGAGAAGCTGCAGCTTAATGACGCATCGCTCTCGTTCATGCCTGAGTCATCTTTGGCCCTCGGCTTCGGTTTCCGTTGCGGCTTCCTCGGCTTGCTCCACATGGAAATCATCCAGGAACGCCTCGGCCGTGAGTTCAACATGGATGTAATCACCACCGTGCCAAACGTATCTTATAAGGTGTTCGACAAGCACAATGTTGAAACCGAGATCCACAACCCATCGGGTATGCCAGACATCATGACTATCGAGCATATCGAAGAACCGTTCATCCGTGCTACGATCATTACTCAGACGGAATATATCGGTGGTATCATGAAACTTTGTCTCGACAAGCGCGGTGTCCTCGTCGAGCAGAAATATATCTCAGGCAACCGTGTAGAAATCTACTTCGACCTCCCTCTCGGCGAGATTGTCATCGACTTCTACGATAAGCTTAAGTCTATTTCTAAGGGATACGCTTCGTTTGACTATTACATCCATGACTTCCGTCCATCGAAGCTCATCAAACTTGATATCCTGCTCAATGGCGAACAGGTCGATGCCCTCTCTACCCTCACCCACGTTGATAATGCAGAACGCTTTGGACGTCGTATGTGTGAGAAACTCAAGGAGCTCATCCCACGCCAGCAGTTCGACGTTGCCGTCCAGGCAGCTATCGGAGCTAAGATCATCGCCCGCGAGACCATCAAACAGGTACGTAAGGACGTAACTGCCAAGTGTTATGGTGGTGACGTCAGCCGTAAGCGCAAACTGCTTGAGGCTCAGAAGCGTGGCAAGAAGCGTATGAAGCAGATCGGCAAGGTGGAGGTCCCACAGACGGCATTCTTGGCTGTACTGAAGCTCGACTAAGGGACCCTCCCCCTACCCCTCCACAAGGGAGGGAAGTAGTATGCATCGACTTTTTTTATTTTTCACTTTTCCTTTATCCCTTATACTTCTCAATGATTCGACATAGAGCTCAACGTAACCAGACCCTGACACTCAGCGATGCTGAGCGCCATGAGTTGTCTGCACAGTTGAAGTTCTTGAAAGAACCTGCAATAAAAGAGGAGATAGAAGATAAGGTGTTATGTCAGGATGTTCTGAAGGCCTTACCTCTTCTTCCCGAAGGCTGTGCAGACCTTCTGATCATCGATCCTCCTTATAATCATTCCATATCCTTCGGTTGGAGTAAATTCAAGAAACAGCAGAGTAGTGAATATGAGGAGTATCTCCGTACCTGGCTTCCACAAGCAGTCAAATTACTCAAACCAAACGGGTCAATCTACGTCTGTGCCGACTGGCATTCATCTGCTAGTGTTCAGCGTGTCCTTGAGGAATGTGGCATTACCCTGATGAACCGCATCACCTGGCAACGCGAAAAAGGCCGTGGTGCCCAGCGCAACTGGAAAAACGCCATGGAAGACATCTGGTATGGCGTTTGCAACCCGAAAGACTATTACTTCGACTTAGAATCGGTGAAACTTCGCCGCTATGTCAAGGCTCCTTATAAAAAAGACGGCCAGCCCAAAGACTGGCAGCAAAATGAAAACGGAGAAAAAGTACGTGCCACCTGTCCTCCAAACTACTGGCATGACTGCGACCCCACCAACGCCATGGATGATTTGGTAGTTCCATTCTGGTCAATGCCTGAGAACACCGATCACCCTACGCAGAAGCCGGAGAAACTCATTGCCAAGCTTATTCTCGCCTCCTGTCCGAAAGAGGGTCTCGTCATCGACCCATTTCTCGGCAGCGGCACCACAGCGGTAGTAGCCAAAAAACTCGACCGCCACTACTGTGGCATCGAACTCAATCCAGAATATGCCTGCTGGGCTCTGATACGACTGGAAAAGGCACCTGAAGATACTCGCATTCAAGGCTACGAAGACGGCATTTTCTGGGAGCGTAATGCAAAATAGATTTAGTTTACGAACAAAAACAACAAAATAACAAAATAACAAAACAACTAATATTATACAACTATGGAACATCTCATTCCTGCATGGATGCTGATCCCCTTCGTAGCCATGCTTCTTTGCATTGCTATCCTTCCTCTTACCAAGATGGAAGAGTGGTGGGAACACAACCTGCACAAGCTCTACGTATCGCTCCTTCTGGGCGTACCTGTAGGCATCTGGCTCTGCTTTAACGGCATGAGCCACGAGTTGGAGCATCAGATGATCTATGACTACGTGCCATTCATCCTCTTGCTCATGGCCCTTTTCGTCACCACTGGTGGCATCTGTATCAAGGGCGATCTCAAGGCCACACCGGCCATCAACACCACCATCCTTGGCCTGGGCTATATCCTTGCCTCGTTCATGGGTACCACGGGTGCTGCCATGCTGCTCATCCGTCTGCTCATTCAGACCATCTCTGAGCGCAAGTACAAGGTTCACACCATCATGTTCTTCATCGCTACAGTAGCTAACTGTGGTGGTCTGCTTACCCCACTGGGTG
>JAZUIL010000124.1:0-2846 GCA_045642245.1 Bacteroidales bacterium | reverse complement strand
ACGATGCCAGGAGTCTTAGATATCAATATTGCAGATCGTATTGCATCGCTCTATGACGGTCATGGTGGACTTTCTCATTTTATCTATGAGATGAAACAGACAACCGCCCTCAATCTTTTGTTAAAGACCGACGGCGGTGATTCAATGAATGAGAAGGATGTTGATCAGAATGAGAAATATTTGCTCATTTCTCCAGAACATGCTGATATTCACAACTATGTCGTTTCACATAGTACTTCGAATCTACAGATGTTGCATGTCAGATTCAATATCAGCTTGACTGATTTGGATGGTTTCTCAGGCCAACGAATGTTTGTCGAACCATCAATTTTCTGATAACATAACCGAATTTGGGTTGAAAGCTCGTGCAAAAAGCCTCAAAGTCATAAGCGTTTCTTCGCTTGGACATAACGCCTTGGCAGCTTTTCCACGAAAATAAAAAGAAGTAGAACGTTGCTTCATAGGCATATAATTTTTATATTATTTTTGTAATATAACGAGTACATTATTTTTTTATTGTATGAGTAAGCATTTTACTTTTTCATATAATTAAAAACAAATATAGAAATAAACACTATACATTACCTATTAGTCATGAAAAAACTATTTGCAACCGTCATGCTGGCATTATCTATGATGTCTGGTATGGCACAAGAAGAGAGCCAGTGTATCCAGTTTACTACGAAGGAGGCTGGTCGTGAGATGTTTATGCACCAAGGTCAGTACAAACTGATCTCCCCTTTGAGTGTTGGACAGAAGTATACGCTTACCTTGAAGGCTAAGGCTTCAGAGGAAACTCCATTAGCTTTTTGGCCACAGAATTCTGTCAGTGAGAACAAGGGACAATTTGGTATGAGCAACGATGTTCAGCGTGAAGCAGAACAGAATGTTGGAACTGACTGGGCAACACTTACTTGGAAGTTTACCGCCAAGTATCCTATTGATCGTCTCGACTTTATGTTTGGAAAATTAGGCGGAACTATCTGCTTTGATGACATCAAGCTGGTTGATAATGAAGTGGGTGTAAACATTGTTCAGAATGGTGATTTCTCTGATCTATCTACAGATGGCTGGGGTGTAATTCAGTTCTTTGGTGATCGATTCAAATTGGTAGGCGGCAATATTAAGGAAGTTGTTATTCCAGAGCCAGTAATTCCTGAGACATGGGAATATGTAAAGCAAGGTGATCCTAACTTCCATATTTATCTTTGCTTCGGACAATCGAACATGGAAGGTGCTGCACAGGCAGAAGATCAGGATAAGGAAAATGTCAATCCTCGATTCAAGATGATGGCCGCAGTTGACTATCCTAATATGGGTCGTAAGCAAGGTGAGTGGTACACAGCTGTACCTCCTATCTGTCGAGAATCAAGTGGTCTTACTCCTGCCGATTATTTCGGTCGTTATCTTGTAGAGAATCTTCCTGAGGAAATCTCAGTAGGCGTTATCAATGTTGCTGTAGGTGGTGCAAAGATTGAACTTTTCATGGAAGAATTCAAGGATGACTATATTGCTGGAGAGGCTGGTTGGTTCCAAAACTTCTGTAAGCAGTACGATAATGACCCACTTGGCCGTCTTATAGCTATGGGTAAGATTGCTCAGAAACAAGGTACTATCAAGGGTATTCTTCTCCATCAGGGTGAGTCAAACAATGGTCAATCAACTTGGGCTGAGAAAGTTAAGAAAGTATATCTTCGCATCTGCTACGCTCTTGGCTTGAATCCTGCAGAAACTCCACTCCTCGCTGGTGAGACACTTTACAAGGATCAAGGTGGCTCTTGTTATCTCCACAATGAGGCTTCACTTCCAATGTTAAAGGGTGAGATTCCTAATTCATACGTTATCTCTGCAGAAGGTCTTCCAGGAAATGGTCGTGATCCATGGCATTTCAATGCTGAAGGCTATCGTCAGATTGGTAAGCGCTATGGTGAAGTTATGCTAAAGAGCCTGAAGAAGTAATATTTCTCAATTTGAATTTACTTTTACCAATTATTGCTCGTGGCATCCTAATTTGAGTACGCAAAAGAGGATGCCACGAGCAATAATGTTAACACATTGTTCATTGTGTTGATATTTACGATGTACAAAACCACAATTGTGTACTCATTTATGGTTTTAAAAAGTATGGCATCCTAATCCGCGTACGCGAAAGAGGATGCCATGATCAATTATTTTAACAACACGAACGTAGTGTTAAATTTCTACGTCTGTAACATCAACACTTTGTTCATTGTGTTGATGTCTCAAATCATCGGGCCCAGTGAATACCGACTAGATGATTTCATGACAGATTTTATTTAGACAAAATAATTTTCTTTGTTTCGCCCTGCGATGAGCGAAGGAGGTAAGTGCCTGGAGCAAAGTCCTTAATAGCATCTTCTGAGGATACTTCACCTAAACGAATGCCCTGCAGATTATAGACGGCAATGGATGCGTCAGAACCCTGATCGATAGTAATCTCATCGATGGCTGAAGCATCGAACCTGAGCCAATAATCCATCTTAATTAAACGTTGCTTCACATAATTCTTGATATTTCCAACCTCCTTTTCATAGCTTCCCCAAATTTTTGGATTCTGATGAACTTTAGTGTTCATGATATTCCAGCGCTTGAAATTGAGTTTCTGAGAAGCATCTAATTCCTTGGCTGTATTATCAATGAATTGAAGAAGGCTTGATTCCGTAATTTGTTTGTTCCGACGAGCTTCTGACCATAAGGTTCTCATTTGTTTCACCGCTTTATCGTCATCTTTCACAATGCGAGAAACAAACTTGTTGAATTTGCCGGCAATAGAACCTTTAGTCGCATAGATCCAGTCATTTAGATTATTAATTGGATATGTACGA
>JAZUIL010000123.1:0-3620 GCA_045642245.1 Bacteroidales bacterium | reverse complement strand
CTTCTTGAGAGCTGCCTGTGTCTCAAGACCGATGATTGACTGGTGGAGGAGTACCTGGTTGAGCACTGAACCAAGAACATAGCGGTAACCCTCGTTGGTAACTGCAACCTCTACAGCCTCAGAGATAGCACAACCGAGTGAGCCGGTAGTGTCAGGGTGCTCAGCAAGAATCTTGCGACCTACCTGAGTGGTCTCAGATGGTGAAGGGATGATGCTTGCACCAAAGGTGTTGATGACCTCACGACGGAATGGCTTCTGCTCGTATGAGCACTTAACCATATATACTTTACAGTCGATGCCTACATACTGACAAGCCATAGAAAGGGCGGTGCCCCACTGACCTGCACCAGTCTCGGTAGTTACACCCTTAAGACCTTGCTCCTTAGCATAGTAAGCCTGAGCGATAGCAGAGTTGAGCTTGTGGCTACCAGAGGTATTGTTGCCTTCGAACTTATAGAAAATCTTAGCTGGAGTTCCGAGAGCCTTCTCAAGGTGCTCGGCGTGTACCAATGGACTTGGACGGAACATGTGGTAGAACTTCTGTACAGGCTCTGGAATGTCGACCCACTTGGTGTCGTTATCAAGCTCCTGCTTTACCAACTCAGTACAAAAGATAGGGGTCATCTCTTCGAGGGTCAGAGGCTTGCCCGTACCAGGGTTAACCAGTGGAGCTGGCTTGATAGGCATGTCGGCACGTACGTTGTACCACTGGGTTGGCATCTCGTCCTCAGAGAGGAAAATTTTGTAAGGAATCATGATTTGTTTAAATTATAGTAAATGGTAATTAATCTCATTTGTCTTTTTGACGTGCAAAAATAAACATAATTGTAATAAAAAACAAATTTGGAGTGGAAAAAAGATGATTTCCACTCCAAATTGGTAGATATTTACTGCTTTATGCTGTAAATATGATATTTTTTCTTCTTATCGCATTCTGTTTGTTTTTGCTTATTTTTCGTGACTTCCGTATTTGATAAGAATTTCTAAGGCAAAAAGTTATTAGTAGAACTTAAAATATTTGGCAATGTCGGAAAAAAAGTGTATTTTTGCAGTCGTAATAACCGTTTTATTTATAATTGGTCGTGTAGTAATTTCAGAAAGGCAAGAGCACTACGCTTTGTGTAAGTATTGCGAGGTAGATGCACATAAGCAGTGACTGGTTCTGAGAGTTCTTCGATTGGTATGGCTCGTAGTTCGGGATCGGATTTTGCTTGCCATTCAGAGAGTATACTCACACAACGAGTATTTTTTAGCATCTGAAGCAATACAGAAGGACTATTGACCGTGGCTCTCACATTCAGGTCTTTCGCCTCTGTACATAAATAGTCCTGAATAGCGTTACCACCGTTGACTCCTTCTTCTGGAAGTATAAGGCCGTATTGACGTAAGTCGTTGATAGACACTTTACTGTGATTGCTTAATGGGTGGGTGTCAGACATGATGACCGCCACCTTATACTCTGCGACTGGTTCGCTGTTCATCCATTCATTCTCTTTGTCAACGAAGATAGAGAATGCCATATCGAGCTCTCCGCAGCGTAGCGTCTTGATCATGTTGGCGATGGTCTCGAAATGAAGGTTGAGCTGCACATGAGGATGTAGCTTGATGAAAAGCGTGGAGGCTCGACGGATATAGGGTTCGAGGGAGTGGGTAATGCCAATGTTCAACGTGCCTTGTAATGTCTGTTTCAGATCATTCATCTGATCCTGACAGTTGCTGATTTCTTCAAGGATCTTGCGAGCTAGAGGAAGTAGCCTTTCTCCGCATTCTGTCAATGAAACGCTGTGAGAAGTGCGGTTAAAAAGCGTAGTCTTGAACTCTTCTTCAAGTAACTTGATCTGTTGAGAAATAGCGCTTTGTGAAAGAAAACACCTGCGTGAAGCTTCTGAGAAACTGCCGGTGTCTGCGATGGCTACAAAATAGCGAAGTTGTCTGATTTCCATAGTGGTTAGTTTTTGAGATAGAATGTGTAAAATGTATTGATGGTGATGCAAAGGTAGATATCAATCTGTTTGGCTTATTATAAAAACATCAAAAATATATTTTTTTGCTGTTTTTGAATAAAATAAGGTTTTCAGCTTTGATGATTGCTGCCTGATTTAAGAATAACTAATTGTCAAAATGGCAAAAATTATAGAAATAACAGCTCTCGATGATGCTCGTGTCGCACCTTTCTGTACTCTTACAGAAGCGCAGTTGAGAAACAGATTGGAACCTGAAAAGGGACTGTTTATAGCAGAAAGTCCTAAAGTGATTCATGTGGCGCTTGATGCTGGTTATCAACCGGTATCATTGCTGTGTGAGGAGAGGCATATTACAGGCGATGCTGCGAGTATTATTGATCGTTGTCCAGATGATATGCCTGTTTATACGGGTTCTCGTGAATTATTAGCATCTCTTACAGGATATATATTGACCAGAGGTGTATTGTGTGCAATGAAGAGACCTGCTCCTCGTTCGCTGCCGGAAGTGATAGGAGAGGCTAATAGAATCGTGGTGATCAATGGGGTAGTCGATACTACTAATATAGGTGCGATTTTCCGTTCTGCTGCTGCATTGGGAATTGATGCCGTACTATTGACTCCTGATTCATGTGATCCTTTCAATCGTCGTGCTGTACGTGTTTCCATGGGTTCTGTTTTCCTGGTTCCATGGACATGGTTGAATACTCCATTGCCATCGCTTCATGAATATGGTTTTGAGACAGCTGCAATGGCTTTGAGTGATAATAGTATCTCGATTGATGACCCACTTTTGCGAAAGATTCCTCATTTAGCGATTGTGATGGGTACAGAAGGAGATGGATTGCCTAAGGAAACGATTGCTGAAGCAGATCATGTCGTAAAGATTCCGATGTCTCATCAAGTTGATTCATTGAATGTTGCAGCTGCTGCGGCTGTTGCATTCTGGGAACTTAGGAAAAGAGATTGAAAACTATATGATAATGAATTATACACATTGATGGATATGAAAAAATATACAGATTTGTTTATTGATTTTGATGATACTTTATATGATACTCATGGTAATGCAATTCTGGCTTTAGCGGAATTATATGAACAGTGTCGTTTAGATCAATATTTCGATAAATTGGAAGACTTTACCATTCCTTACTGGCAGGCAAATGTAGAATTGTGGGATCAGTATGCAAAAGGACAAATAACTAGAGATTATCTTATTGTGGAGCGTTTCCGTCGTCCTTTAGCTTGTGGTAGGATGGATCCTTCGCGAGAATACTGTTTACAGATAAGTGATCAGTTCCTAGATTTATGTGCTTGTAAACCTGGAGTGGTCGACGGTGCTCATGAGGTGATGGAATATCTTCGCAATAAAGGCTATCGCTTGCACATGTGCAGTAATGGTTTTCATGAGGTACAATATCGTAAACTTCGTGCTTCTAATCTGTTAGAGTATTTTGATACAATCATTTTGAGTGAGGATGCGCGTGCAAACAAGCCTTCGCAAGTCTATTTTGATTATGCATTTGGTCAGACAAAAGCCAAGCCGGAGACAACGTTGATGATAGGAGATAATTTTTCTACCGATATCTTAGGCGCTCAGAATGCGGGTCTTGATGTGATGTTTTTTAACCGGCACCCAGAATCGTTTATGACACCAGG
>JAZUIL010000122.1:0-7325 GCA_045642245.1 Bacteroidales bacterium | reverse complement strand
AGGTTGTTGATGGTGTTGATGATTGGCAGGCCTGCACCTACGTTGGTCTCGAAGAGGAACTTCACGCCACGGATACGAGCCGTACGCTTGAGCTGGAGGTATTTGTTATAATCGCCTGAAGCTGCTACCTTGTTTGCACATACTACGCTGACGTTGTGTGACAGGAGATCCTGATAGATGTCTGCAATGGCTGGAGAGGCCGTACAGTCGACGAAGACAGCGTTGAAGACGTTCATGCCGATGATTGCCTCACGGAGGATGTCTGGCGACGAGCGATGTGTAGACGCCTTAAGCTCTGCTTCCCAGTTGTCGAGGTCGATACCTTCACGGTTGAAGATACACTGACGACTGTTAGAGAGGCCTACGATACGGAGCTGGAGATTCTTATGCTGCTGCAGGTAAGCCTGCTGATTGCGGATCTGATAGAGGAGATTACGGCCAACGACACCTACACCGGTGAGGAAGACGTTGAGGATAGAGATCTCTGAAAGGAAGAATGAGTCGTGGATGACGTTGAGCGCCTTACGGAGATGTACCTTCTTGATGACGAATGAGATGTTGGTCTCTGATGCACCCTGAGCACACGCGATGATGTTGATACCGTTGAGACCCATGATACGGAACAACTTACCAGCGATACCGGTGGTAGACTTCATCTTCTCGCCAACGACAGCGACGGTGGCCAGATCGTGTTCTGCAGTGATGCTGCTGAGCTCACCAGCCTGGATCTCGAAGCGGAACTCCTCCTGCAATACGCGGATAGCCTCGTCTGCTTCTTCGTTCTTGACACCGATGGTGGTGGTGCTCTCTGAAGAAGCCTGTGAGACGATGAAGACTGAGATTCCGTGATCGGCCAAAGCAGAGAAGATTCGCTTGTTGACACCGATGACACCTACCATACCGAGACCTGAGATGGTGACCAGGCAGGTATCGTTGATCGAAGAAATACCCTTGATGATCTTCATATCCTCATGGCTTGGATTCGCATGGATCAGCGTACCCTTAGCCGAAGGATTGAAGGTATTCTTGATGATGATAGGGATGTTCTTGTGGAAGACAGGGAAGATTGTCGGTGGATAGATGACCTTGGCACCGAAGTTACAGAGCTCCATGGCCTCAATGAACGAGAGTTCGTTGATGACATAAGCCGAGTTGATGACCTTAGGATCGGCGGTCATGAAGCCATCGACATCGGTCCAGATCTCGAGCATGTCTGCATCAAGAGCGGCTGCTACGATGGCAGCGGTGTAGTCAGAACCACCACGACCAAGGTTGGTAACCTCACCGGTCTGTCCATCACGGCTGATGAAACCTCCCATCACTGTGCAGTGTGGCATGTTGAGAGAAGCGTGAGGAACAGAGAGACGCTCCTTGATCAAAGGATTGGTCTGCTCGAAGTCACAGACGTTCTTGTCGAAGACTTTCTTGGTCTTGATGATGTCACGGCTGTCAATGAATTGCGCGTCATTGATTACCGTAGCGATGATACGGCTGGAGATACGCTCGCCATAGCTGACTACGGTACACAATGTACGTGAAGAAAGTTCGCGGATCAGGAAGATGCCGTCATAGATGTTCTTGAGTTCCTGAAGCGTGCTGGTCAGAAAGATCTTAATGGCTGTGAGGTCTTCTCCATCGAGCAAACCGCTGACAACGTCCATATGACGCTGCACAATGAACTCAAATTCCTCGCGGTACGATTCATCGCCTGCAGCTGCTTTGTTGGCAGTAGAAATGAGGTGATCTGTGATGCCACCAAGAGCCGATACCACGACGATGGTAGGCTCTTTACGTTCTTCTACAATCTGCTTGACATTCTTGATGCTTGCGATGGAACCAACTGATGTTCCGCCAAATTTTAATACGTGCATATCTCTTGTGAATCAATTTACGGATTACAAAATACAAATTACGGAGTACTTCTCGCGTAATATAAATTGGCGCGAATATACGTCTTTTTTATCATAAAAAGAAAAAAATGCTACGAAAAGCTTCTTTTTAGGTCTCTTTTGTGGACGTTTCGGATAAATTTCTTATCTTTGCGTGTCAATAAAGGTAGCAACTTAAGGTCTGACTAACTGAAATGTGCACACAAAGCATACAACTAATGCGAATCGTAGTAGATACTACGGTCGATGGTCCGGGTTGGCGAACAAGCGTCTATTGCGCTGGTTGCCGACACGCTTGTCCTGGCTGTCATAATCCTGAGACGTGGAGTTTCAAGGCTGGTCGGGAGACTTCGGTCGACGATATTGTGGCAGAATTGGCTCAGACGGAAGGTAACATCACGTTCAGTGGTGGTGATCCGATGTATCAGGCAGAGGCGTTTGCCGAACTGGCACGTAGAATCCGAGAAGAACTGAATCGTACCATCTGGTGCTATACGGGTTTTCTGTTTGAAGACGTGGTGGCTGATCCGGTTATGAGTAAGATGTTACCTTATCTGGAGGTACTGGTCGATGGTCCTTTCGTCGAGGCGGAGAAGAGTCTCGACTTGTTGTTCCGCGGTTCTAGGAATCAGCGTCTGGTCGATGTACAGAAGTCGCTTCAGGTAGGTCACGTCGTGGAGTTTGAGTATTCTCCTTATCCGGTCTTTGACTAATCTTTTATCCAGTCTTTGATTAAAGTCTTATCCATTGTAATAATCATATCATACAAAAATAGTTACTTAATTTTATGAATAATCCACAAGATTCTCAGCGTATTAGCGTGGTGGATAGCCTTCGCGGCTTTGCTGTGGTAGGTATCATCCTTATTCACTTCCTCGAACACCTTAATTTCTATGCTTTTCCAGAACCTTCGGCTTTCGAACAAGGTTTGTGGGACACCGTCTTTTATCTTGGTGCCAGTAAGATGTATGCCATCTTCTCTTTGCTTTTCGGCTTGAGCTGCTACATCATGCATCACAATCAGGAGAAGAAAGGTTATGACTTCCGTCCACGTTTCGCATGGCGTATGGTGCTCCTTTTCTTGTGGGGTATGCTCGATCTGATGTTCTACAATGGAGATATCCTCGTCACCTATTCGGTTCTCGGATTGCTTCTGATTGCTTTTGTCAAAGCCAGCGATAAGGTGCTCTGGATTGCCGCTCTCATTCTCTTGTTGCAGCCAATCGAACTCGTATATATTTTCTTAGGTCTGGCAGATCCTACTACGACTCCGATGAACCTCGGTCTTGGCCATCTTTGGGGTGAACTCTTCAAGCCATGTGCCAATGGTAGCTTCTTCGATGTTGCTATTGCCAACTGGTCGTATGGCCTTCAGATCAACTACGGTTGGGCCATTGAGCATGGTCGTCTCACACAGACACTTCTCCTCTTCTTGATTGGTATGCTCCTCGGTCGTAAGAGACTGTTTATCAACGAAGGTAATCATCTGCAGATCTGGAAGAAGGTTTGTATCTGGTCAGTCGTGGCATTCGCTGTCCTTGAACCTCTTGTAGAGCTCGTTCCTGGTACGATTGAGTGTCCTGCAATACATCAGGGTACAGAGATCATGCTGACTGCATGGCGTAATTTCGCGATGACTGCATTCTATGTCTCTGGCATCACCTTATTATATTATAAGACTCGCTGTCAGGCAGCTATCGATCATCTGAAGTACATCGGTAAGATGAGTCTTTCTGACTATCTCATTCAGTCGATGGTAGGTGCTTTCCTGTTCTACAATTGGGGTCTTGCACTCTATCATACCTGCAGCCATGGCTACAGCTTCCTGCTTGCCATCGTCTTCCTCGTGACATTGTATTTCTTCTGCCGCTTCTGGACAACTCGTTTCCGTCGTGGTCCACTCGAGGAACTCTGGTATCGTGCTACCTGGTTAGGTAAGAAAAATTGATAAAAAAAGTTAATTTCAGGCTTCTTTGATCATTTTTCTTGAGCTTGTCCCCTAATTCCCGCACATTAGGTCGCTATCTTTGCACCGTGAAATAAAAAACGTAGGTGTAAAACTTGTGCATCTAATAAAAATAATGTATATTTGCACCCTCTAAATTATAAGTTCAATGTCAAGAGTCCTCAGTATCGATTACGGACGCAAACGTACAGGCTTGGCTGTCACAGATCCATTGCAGATTATTGCCAATGGCTTGACCACCGTAGCCACTCATCAGCTCGAGCAGTTTGTTATCGGTTATCTTGACAAAGAGGACGTGGAGCGTGTGGTGGTAGGATTGCCAAAACAGATGAACGGTGAGATGAGTGAGTCGTGGAAGTATATTGAGCCATTCCTCAATCGCCTGCGTAAGCTACGTCCGGAACTGCCTATCGAATTGGTCGATGAACGATTCACGTCTGTCCTGGCTCATCAGGTGATCCTCGACAGTGGCGTAGGTAAGCAGCGTCGTCGTGAGGACAAAGGAATGGTCGATGAGATCAGTGCTACGATCATCCTGCAGCAGTGGATGGAGAATAAGACTATGCCAGGCTATCGGCCGAAGATGTTCTGAATTATGAATTATCAATTATGAATTAAAGATATGATTTTACCAATTTTCCTATATGGCCAGCCAGTACTCCGTAAGGAGGCTGAGGAGGTGCCAGCTGATTATCCGGATCTGAAGGTCCTGGTAGAGAATATGTATCTTACCATGGCTAAGGCCAATGGCGTAGGTTTGGCGGCTCCACAGGTAGGTCTGGCTTTACGTATGTTTGTAGTCGATGGCAATGGCCTTGCAGAAGACTATCCTGAGTGCAAAGGCGTTCGTCTCTGCATGATCAATCCTGAGATCGTAGAGTCGTCAGAGACTTGCAATTCCAAGGAAGAAGGCTGTCTGTCTATTCCTGGTGTCTATGAGTCGGTGAAGCGTCCTGATTGGATTGTGATCAACTATCTCGATGCAGACTTCGTGGAGCATGAGGAGCGTTTCGAAGGCTTTGCAGCTCGTATGATCCTGCATGAGTATGATCACCTTGATGGCAAGATGTTCGTCGATCGTGTATCGCCACTTCGTAAGCAGTTCATCAAGAGCAAGCTGCAGAACATCCTCAAAGGTAAATCTCAGCCAGAGTATAAGTTTAAATCTGTGAAATGAAAGAATGAAAAGATGAAAGAGTGAAAGCTTTCCTTTCTGCTCTGCATTGATTATTTATTTCATTTTCTTAAAAATATTTCTTTGTTTAATAATTTCATTTTTTCATTTCTTTATGGCAAAAACAATCGAAAAGACCGAGCAGATGTCGGATAAGATGAAGGCCTTGAAGCTTGCGATGGAGAAGATCGACAAGAGCTTCGGTAAAGGTAGCATCATGCGAATGGGTGACGAATCTGTCGACGAGGTAGAGGTGATTCCTACCGGCTCTATCGCTCTCAATCAGGCGTTAGGTGTAGGTGGCTATCCAAAGGGTCGTATCATTGAGATCTATGGTCCTGAGTCATCTGGTAAGACTACGTTGGCTATCCACGCCATTGCAGAGGCTCAGAAGGCTGGTGGCATCGCTGCTTTCATCGATGCAGAGCATGCTTTTGACCGTTTCTATGCAGAGAAGTTAGGTGTAGATACTGACAACCTCCTGATCTCGCAGCCAGACAATGGTGAGCAGGCTTTGGAGATTGCAGAGAACCTCATCCGTTCGGCTGCTATCGATATCATCGTCATCGACTCTGTAGCTGCATTGACTCCAAAGGCTGAGATCGAAGGCGAAATGGGTGACAACAAGGTAGGCCTCCAGGCTCGCTTGATGAGCCAGGCGCTCCGTAAGCTCACTTCAGTCATCAACCAGACCAAAACCGTATGTATCTTCATCAACCAGCTGCGTGAGAAGATTGGTGTGATGTTCGGTAATCCTGAGACTACTACTGGTGGTAACGCGTTGAAGTTCTACGCTTCTGTACGTATCGATATCCGTCGTGCATCTGCCATCAAGGTAGGTGATGAGGTGATCGGTAACCAGACACGTGTCAAGATCGTTAAGAACAAGGTAGCACCTCCATTCCGTAAGGCTGAGTTCGATATCATGTTCGGCGAAGGTATCAGCCGCAGTGGCGAGATCGTAGATATGGGTGTGGAGCTTGGCATTGTGAAGAAGAGTGGCTCATTCTTCAGTTACAATGGCACCAAGATCGCACAGGGTCGTGATGCTACCAAGCAGATGATGATCGACAATCCAGAGCTCGCTGAAGAGATCGAAGCAGCTATCGTCGCTAAGCTTAAGGCTGATCCTAATGCCATTGAGGAGGCTGAGGAGAATGCAGAGGATTAATCCTGCATAATCATAGTCTCCTGCACTCGGTAATTAGCTGATATAAGATCAGAACATAAAAAATATACCTCGGCATATCTTTTACTGTACCGTAGAAGATATGTCGAGGTTCATTATTTCAACATCGTGTACCTGTTGTTGAAATTCTAGGTCGTGGCATCCTTATCACGGTACCGTGACAGGGATGCCATCGTCGTGAAAGGTATATCCTGATTTCAAGACGTACCTTTATAGATCACGAAAGGTACTTCCTGAATTCGTTTGGTCCTATCCTAAGTCAATGAAGCCACATTTTGGAATCAAAATGTGGCTTCGTATTTCAATAATTGAATTTTCTAAATCCTAAATCCTGAATATCTCCTAACGGAGGTACAATTATTTCTAAAAAACAAAAAGAATTCGTAAAATCAAGAAGGTGCAGATCGAATTAAGTTAACTACTATTAATCGAATTTTGAACCAAAGAATATTGATACTATCTTTGCCTCACAGATTTCGTAATAGGGTGTAGAATAAAAGGCGAAACAATGAAGAAGTCGATACTGTCAATAGGATTAGTTTGGGGATCAATGATTTGTATAGCACAGGAAAGAGTGGATTCATTGAAACTTGATCGAGATACAATAGGAGGATTGTCAGATCTTGACATCGAGGAATTACGTAAGGTAATATCTACTGAAGAGTTTCATGCTTTAGGAGCTGCAACGATGTCCCTCGATGCTTCTGGAACCAAAGATCTCGACTTCAATCTTCCTCCAATGGGTCAGCCGTTGAATATGAATCTGTACCTTCCTCCGGTCATTCAGAAAGGGGATTATCTGCCTCGTTGGAACACGGGATATATGTATGGAAGAAGTCAGATGATGAGTAGCCTACTCTATGGATATGTGGCTTCTGCAATGGCTGGAGTACATCAGAATATTGGAGATAAGCTGTCTGTCGATTTTACCACTTCACTCAATAAATACTCGGTATACTCCAATACGGCGGTATTTGGTACGATGTTCAACTGGAGGCCATCTAGCTATTTTGAATTGTCGGCTTTCGCCAACTATATGCCAGGATCTTTCTTTTCGTCAATCCAGATCGGTCCATCTTATCAATGGGGTGGTTATGCGACATTCCA
>JAZUIL010000121.1:0-7953 GCA_045642245.1 Bacteroidales bacterium | reverse complement strand
TCTCGCAGCTCAGGAGTTCCGTTGGAACCTCAGCAAGGAGAAGAACTATAACAAGCCTGTAAACAAGGATGACTGGTGGATGACTCCACAGACCGTCAACGCTTCTTACAGTCCTTCACAGAACTCTATCAACTTCCCTGCAGCTATCCTCCAGCCACCATTCTTCAGCATGGATGCTGATGATGCTGTAAACTACGGCGCTATCGGTGTCGTTATCGGCCACGAGATGACTCACGGCTTTGATGACAGCGGTCGTCAGTTCGACAAGGACGGTAACCTCCATCAGTGGTGGAGCGATGCTGACGTAGAAGCATTCAAGATTCCTGCAGAGCAGCTCGCTGCATTCTATGACCAGACAGAGCCACTTCCAGGCCTCCACACCAACGGCCACCTCACTCTCGGTGAGAACCTCTCTGACCACGGTGGACTCATGATTGCATTCAACGCTCTTCAGAAGATCCTTGCAGAGAACCCACTCCCAGTTGAGAATGGTTTCACTCCAGAACAGCGTTTCTTCTTGAGCTACGGTACCGTATGGGAGAGCGACCTCAGCGAGGAATACATCCGCGCTCGTACACTCAGCAACCCTCACTCTACCTCTTACATCCGTGTCAATGCCGCTCTTCCTCACATCGACGCTTGGTATGAGGCCTTCGGCATCAAGGAAGGTGACAAGCTCTACGTTGCTCCAGAGGACCGTGTTCGCATCTGGTAATCCGATTGGCTACGGCCAAAAACAATGATATAAGATATTGACTTATCATACAAAGAAACCCCTCGCAAGTTTTTGTTGACTTGCGAGGGGATTTCTCTTTTATTATCAGAAGTTATTTTACTTTCTGACAGCCTTGAACAGATCCTCCCAGAAGTCCATCTGCTTCTGGTTAGGTGCTGGAGTCAGGGTGAAGCCTTGATGCATGTTCATCACGGTAGCATCGCCTTGCTTATAGGTGGTCCAGTAAGGAAGTCCGTCTGCATTTGGATCTCCAGTCTTCACGAAGTTGATCCAGTACTGTGGCATAATCTGAGCCATGTGTTTATCTATCTCTGTCATCTTGCCTGGCCAATCGTAGATAAATGGCATCTCAGCCACATGAGTAGCGCCACGAGTACGAAGGCCTAGGATGCTATTCTCCGAGAGCTGATCGAAGTAATACATATATACCTTACCCTTGCCTGTCTTGCTCTGCAGGTTGGCCCATGCCCAAGTACACCATCCGAAAGCGCTGTCGCGGAAGATGTCCTGTGTAGCATAAAGAGCCTCCTGATCATTGGTAGCAGGATAAGCCTCCAACATACGGTCTGCCCACTCGCCGTACTGCGACTTCACCATAGCCTGATAAGCGTCGAGCTTCTGACCATAGACAAAGAGGCTACCTTCATCTGAGTTATAGCCAGCGATGACATTCACATCATTATAGTTACCCTGTTCATAGAGCTTATACTGGTCACCGATGATAGCCTTGCCGTCTACTACTGGCCAGAACTGAGTCTTAGCACCAGCGGCAATGATCTGATCACCTGGCACCTGACGGAGCTTCTTAAGATTCTTTACCTTGAGATCCTGCTGCAATGTCATACCCGACTCCTCTGCCATCGTCACAGGCTTCATGGCTGTAGCACCAGGAGCAGCTACTGGAACGAAGTTTCCACCACTCTCACTGATTGCACCACGGAAGAGACCTTTACACAAAGGCGAAGCGCAAAGGATGCTGACAGAGATACCACCAGCCGACTCGCCACAGATAGTCACCTTCTCAGGATCACCACCAAAAGCTGCAATGTTGTCGTGAATCCACTGCAAAGCGCAGATCTGATCATAGATACCATAGTTACCAGAGATACCGTCTGGCGACTCCTTTGTCAGTTCTGGATGAGCCATGAATCCCAAAGGACCCAGACGATATTCGATACTACAGTAGACGATACCTTCGCGAACGAAGTTATCCTGAGTTCCGCTATAGGAACCTGTGGCAAATGCACCGCCGTGAATCATCACAAAGACTGGCAACTTCTCGTCCTTCGACTTAGCCGGAGTCTCCACACTCAGGTAGAGACAATCCTCGCTCATACCGAGATCTCCACCATTCTGATTTGGATCGACGGTCTGGAATGGACGGTCTCCCCAATTCTCAGCCTTATATACTCCCTGCCAAGGAGCCTTAGGAACTGGAGCCTTCCAACGGAGGTTACCTACAGGAGCCTCGGCATATGGAATCGCCTTATAAAGTGCAAAACCATTATGGAGCTCACCTTCAATCTCTCCTTGCGCCACCGTAGTACGCAAGATCTGAGCCTCGCCTGTGGTCATCAGTCCCAGGCCGAGCATAACTGCTAAAATCTTTTTCATGATTTATTGATAAATAAGTAATTAGTCAAATCAGTTTATTCGAGATCACAAGGAATACTATCTAGCCAAAGACACCGTCTCACGATAGTTCTTCAGGTTCCCCGCCTTCAGTATCTTCTTCACGACCTTATGTCCGAAGAGCGGCTCCTGATATTCCCAGAAAGCCTGCATCTTCTGCACCAACTGCGCCTCACCACCTTCGATAGCCGTGCTATAATGAGCCATAAGCTGCTTGTGCATCTCTAGCACTTTTTTACGGACTTCATCATCAGACATTGATCGCTCCGTAACATATTCGGTGGCCAATGTTGGTCGGCTCAGGAGTCCTCGACCTATCATCAATCCAGCCAACTTAGGATACTGCTGTCCGATGTTCTTCATCTCTTCGACAGAGGTCAACATTCCATTAAAGACAATAGGTTTCTCACACTGTTCGTAGAAAAGCGTAAAGCTCTGCATATCGAGTTCTCCCTTATACTGATTACGTCCGATGCGAGGATGCATCGTAATGTGCTTCAGCGGAGCCTCGTTCAATGCTGGCAAAAGAGCCATACATTCTTCTGCAGATTCCTGACCGAGTCGCATCTTTACACTGAACGCTACTGCTTTTTCCTGATGTATCGCAGTCGCCTGCTGTAGTATCTCTGTTACCTTATCAACGTGTGGCAGAATGCCAGAGCCTCGACCTAAGCGTGTCTGCAAAGGGAACGGACATCCCATATTAATGTCAATCTCCTGATGGCCAAGTTCAATGAGTTTCGCAACTAATACACCGAATTCTTCTGCATTACCCGCAATGACCTGTGGCACAATATGCACTCCCTCATTGTGTTCTGGTAGTGCTTCTCGCAGATCCTTCTTACGTATCTGTCCATGCTCCAGACGGATGAAAGGAGTATAGTATGTGTCAATTCCGCCACACACCTGCTGGTGTATGCATCGATAAGGAGCCTCAGTAAAACCCTGAAGTGGAGCAAAATGGATTGGTAACATCTAGTTTATATCAAGTTTTTTGTTTGTGCAAAGATAGGACAATTTATCGAGAAGACCAAATCGCATTCTAAAAATCTCCGTATCATCCTACTTTTTTCCATTTCACGACCTGCGAAGGTAACATACGATATCGTAAACTACTTTTATTGACAAATAATGTAAACACTTTGAACAATGTGTCAACATCCTTGACGTAAAATAGGTACAAACGAATTTGTATGGTCCTATTTGAGTTTAAAAATAGGTACAAATGAATCCGCGATGTCCTATTTGAAAGCAATAATAGGTACAAACGAATTCGTATGGTCCTATTTGAAGCCAAAAATAAGTATAAACGAAAAACCATCACCTTTGCATTAAAAACATTGCAAAGATGATGGTTCTATTATTTTTTGAACTTGAGTCTATACCGACTCAGTTTCTTTCGATATGATCTTCAGATTAGTTGAAGAAGTACTTCAAACCAAGCTGGAGGCGCCATACGTTAGCATCGCTCTTGAGTGGAGTATAAGACTCCTTGATGAGCTTGCCGTCGTACTCGTTCATAGTGAAGGTTGGAACGTTGCTAGCGTCCTTACCAGCATAATGAAGAACTGCACCGTTCTTGCAGCTAGCGTTAGTCTGGAAGACACCCCAGTGAGAGCTAAGGAGGTTGCCAATATTCTGAACGTCAGCGCTGATCTGGAACTTGTGAACCTGATTACCGGTCTTGAACTTGAAGTCCTGAGTCAGACGGAAGTCGAAACGGTTGTACCAAGGAGCACGAGCAGCATATGCCTCAGCATACTCACCCTTGTGGTTCTTGAGGTAGCTATCCTGGTTAACGAATGACCAGAATGCATCAGCCTGCTGAGCTGCAGTGTAAGTTACGTTACCGTTCTTATCCTTCATATCAACGAACTTGATCTGATCCTTTGAAGCAGGGATATAAATAAGGTCGTTAGATACACCGTCACCATTCATATCGTTATCATAAACGAATGAGTTACCGCTGTAAGTAAAGCCCTGATAGAAGAGGTTGAATGAAGTACCGGTCTTCTCGATGGTATAGTTGACAGAAGCAATAACCTTGTGAGGAGTTACGTACTGTGAACGCTGAACCTCACCTGCGTTAGGACCGTTAACAGAGTACATACCCTGCCATGTTGAAACAGGGTCAGAACCTGGCATACCAGAAACTTCCTTCGACTCAGTCATGGTGTAAGCAGCCATCAACTGGAGGTTCTTAACTGGCTCTGCATTAGCAGTGATGTTGAAGGTATAGCCATAACCCTTAGAAGTGTTGTCAAGGATTACTGCATTCTTACCACTTACATAGTTATAATCGCTGTAGATATAACGGTCATCAGCACCGCTGAACTTAGCCATGTGAGCCTGCTCAGGATCCTTCATATTGATGTTATTGATCCATACTGCACTGATGTTCTTAGTGAACATAAACTCGCCAGTCAAGCTGAATGGGAATGAAGTTGGCAAGTTGTAGTCAGCTGCGATAGAAGACTTCCATACCTGTGGCATCTTGAAGTCCTCAACAACGCCAGAGATCTTAGAGCCAGCTGAATGGTTAGCATCAGTAAGGTTGGTCTGAAGGCCAAGAGCGCTGATCATCTCATCTACCTTAGTATATACTGAGCCATCAGCCTTCTGGAGCTTCTTGAGGCTAGCGAGGGTTGACTCCTTGCCGTCAGAGCTTGAGAGCGACTGGGTAATCTGTACAAGAGCAGCATTGGTAGGCTGGTTGGTGAAGAATACCAATGGGAGACGGCCAGCGAAGAGACCTGTACCACCACGGAGCTTGAGTGAGTTGTCACCGAATACGTCCCAAGAGAAGCCTACACGTGGAGAGATCTGCATGTTGCTGTTTGGCCACTTACCAGTATCAACCTTCTTACCACCGAAGTCAAGAGCGTAGATAGCCTTGTTGGTGAGGATGTCTGACTCATCGAACATGAGCTCGTCGAAACGAACACCATAGGTAAGCTTAAAGTTCTTGTTAATCTTCCAGTCATCCTGGAGGTAGAAGCTAAGCTGGTTGAAAGTAACCTGAGCGTTAGGATCCTTTACGCCATTGAAGCCATAGGTCAAAGCGAATGACTCTGGAGTCTTGTTCTGGAGGAAGTCATCAAGAGTAGCATAACGATAGTAACCAGTACCATTACGCATGTAAGCGTTGTTAGCGAACTGATGCTCGAAGCTGATACCAGCAAGGAGCTGATGGTCACCGAGGTTATACTTGAAATCATCCTTGATGTTGAAGATCTTATTCTTTACACCATTATTATAGGTAAAGAGCTCATAACCTGCTGACATGTATGGACCACCGTTGGTAGTACCATCGTACATGATATCGATCATTGGGAACTCGCTTGAGTTGGTGCCTCGGATATCCTCAATGTTGGTGTAGGTAGCGAGCAACTGGTTAGATGCATTGTTACCGAAACGGCTGTTGAGGTCGAGTGACCAAGACTCTACGAGGTTATCCATAGAATACATGGTGTTAGCGAAAGCCATTGACTGAAGACCTACACGGTAGGTGTTGTTGAGACGTGGCTTAACGTCAACAGAGTTTCCGTTAGGAGCGTTCCAAGCAGTATTCTTGGTGCGGTTGTAACGGAGAGAGAGACGATGATCGTTGGTGATATTCCAGTCGAGACGACCGAGGATACGGTAGTTCTCCTCATCACCAGGGAAGCTGGTGTATGAACCTGGGTTATAACCATAAGTCTTCTGAAGGTGATCAGAAGCCTTCTTCAAATCCTCCTCAGTAGTACGAGAGATCATATCCTTACCACCTTCGCCAGCGCTCTTAGCAGCACGGTACTTGATAACCTGGCCAGGGGTCTTCTCGAGCTCGTAGTTAACGAAGAAGAAGAGCTTGTTCTTAATGATTGGGCCACCAAGGGTAACACCATAGATCTGCTTCTTCTCTTTCTGACGGTCACCGAGGTGTGTGCCATGAACACGGTTACCACGGAGATCCTGATCACGGTAGTAAGTATAAGCAGTACCACGGAAGGTGTTGGTACCTGACTTGGTAATTGCGTTGATACCACCGCCAATGAAGTTCGACTGACGAACGTCGAATGGAGAAACTACAACCTGGATCTCATCGATAGCATCGAGAGAGATAGGATTGCCACCACCAGGAAGAGCTGAGCTCAAACCGAAGTTGTTGTTGAAGTTTGCACCATCGATGGTGAAGTTGGTAGAACGGCCGTCACCACCTGCGAAACTGTTGCTGCCGCCTGCATATGGAGAGAGGCGTGCGATATCAGAGATAGAGCGCGAAACAGTTGGCATCTGTGAGAGAGCCTTGTTGTTGATGTTGATAGCAGCACCAGTCTTCTGACCAGCGAACTTGCTTGCTGTACCTACAACGATAACTTCCTCAAGCTGATCTGCAGAGTTTGACAAAGTCACATTGAGGTTAAAGGTCTCACCGAGAGCAAGAGTTACATCGGTGTAGGTCTTGGTCTGATAACCTACATAAGAAACCTTAATGGTGTAAGGACCACCTGCACGCATACCTTCGATAGAATAGTTACCTGCAGCATTGGTGATAGCACCATAAGTAGTTCCTGATGGCTCGTGGATAGCCTGAACGGTAGCACCGATCAACTCCTCAAGATCATCAAAAACCTTACCAGACATTGATGATGTGGTAACCTGCGCCATAACCATAACGCAAGATACGAGAGCCATCACCAAACTAAGTAATACTTTCTTCATTTGTTGATTTGTTAAAAATAATAATGTATGTTGATTTGAATTTATAACACAATGTACCTTAATTCATCTAGGAAAGAAGAAAAACAAATCCCTAAATTTCGGATATTTTACTACGTAAATCGCTGCAAAGATAGCATCTTTATGTCAATCTTAACAATAGTTTTTACAGCAAATACATTATTTAACAATTATGATTGCTTAAAATGTTAATTTTCACAATCTGCGAACTTGTTCTGGGTGCAAAGATCGTTTTATATTATGACAAAACTATTGCAATTATAATACATTTTCATGAAAGTAAAAGCTGGAAAGTATATACAAAAAAAAATAACCGCTCAAACGGTTGTTTGAGCGGCGTGTGTCGATCCAATCAAAGATTGTTTACAAATTAATCTTACTTAACTTTGTCAACAATTGCTTTGATGTGCAATCATAGATTGCTTACAAAGCAATTTTTACTTTACCTTGTCAACAATTGCTTTGATGCGCAATCATGGATTGCTTACAAAGCAATTTTTTACTTTACCTTGTCAACAATTGCTTTGAAAGCCTCCGGATGGTTCATACCGAGATCAGCGAGGACCTTACGGTTGATATCGATGCCGTTAGCGTGGAGGAGACCCATGAGCTTAGAGTAGCTGAGACCCTCGAGACGAGCAGCAGCGTTGATACGCTGGATCCAGAGAGCGCGGAAGTTGCGCTTGTTGTTACGACGATCGCGGAATGCATAAGTCAAACCCTTCTCCCAGGTATTCTTAGCAACGGTCCACACATTCTTGCGTGCACCAATGTAACCTCTGGTGAGGTGGAGAATCTTCTTGCGTCTTGCACGTGACGCTACGTGATTTACCGAACGTGGCATAGTGTAAAAGTTGATTTAA
>JAZUIL010000120.1:0-25932 GCA_045642245.1 Bacteroidales bacterium | reverse complement strand
GCTGAAAGCATCTAAGTGCGAAGCTGGCCACAAGATAAGAATTCCATTCAGGGTAGTCATAGACGATGACATTGATAGGCTACAGGTGTACGCATGGTGACATGTTCAGCCGAGTAGTACTAATCACCCGAACACTTCTTTATACAAACAATGCTCGAAAGAGCGACAAAACAACAAGACAGGTTTTCAAGAACGATCTGCTTAACGAACAAAACTTTTTCACATTGTCAATTCTCGGGGTGTAGCGCAGTCCGGTTAGCGCACCTGCTTTGGGAGCAGGGGGTCCCAGGTTCGAATCCTGGTACCCCGACGAGTTGAAGTGACCTCCGAGGTCACAACTTTTGGATTGGCTCCGTAGCTCAACTGAATAGAGCATCTGACTACGGATCAGAAGGTTACAGGTTTGAATCCTGTCGGAGTCACGAATATATGACATGTTGCCGTCATAGCTCAGTGGTAGAGCGCATCCTTGGTAAGGATGGGGTCCCGAGTTCAACTCTCGGTGACGGCTCTATTACTTTTGCAAAAGAGCAATACTAACTGGCGCTTTCATCTAGCGGTTAGGATACCGGCCTCTCACGCCGGGTACACGGGTTCGAGTCCCGTAGGCGCTACACATATTTTGATTGTTTACTTTAGAATGTAATCGTTCACAAGTTTTCAATCTTTTGGTCGCTTAGCTCAGCTGGTTCAGAGCGTCTGCCTTACAAGCAGAGGGTCGGCGGTTCGAATCCGTCAGCGACCACTTTTTTTGCTGTATGGTGTAATGGTAGCACGCGAGATTCTGGTTCTCTTAGTCTGGGTTCGAGTCCTGGTACAGCAACTCAAGCTGCAATCGAATTAAATCGGTTGCAGCTTTTCTGTTATAGTATGGTCTTATATTATAATGAGTTAGGAACTTTTGGATGCCCTTTTTGAATAATAGAGATTTCACTGAAATTGCATCGGATTTCAACATTGTGACAGAAATGTGACGGATTTAGAAAAGAATCATTTCAGTTAAGGAATTTATATTTATTCTTCGTATCTTTGTGTTGTAATTCAACCTAAATTTTTACAACACTATGAACATTAAAAAAGTCCTTTCAAGTAAGATTAAATCTGGCAAGCAGCAGATTCTAATCCGTGTAGATGTAAGCCGTACCTTACGTCCTAGTTTAAAGACTGGCATTTTTGTCCGTCCTGAGTTATTCGATGTCGCTTCTGGCTCGATCTTATTTCCTAAGTATTGTCGTAAGAACATTGAGTTAATCAAAGAAGCAGAGGAGGCAGATCGTTTGCTTCAGTCTTTTTGTCTTCAACTAGCAACTCTTTGCCAACAAACTGCCAAGGAATTATCTGTTATTGCTTCCAAGTTCTGGTTGTCTCAACATTTATCAGAAGTAATACGTCAAAATATGATTACTTCCTTAGGAGAAGCCCCTAGTATGCCTAAGCCAAAAAGTCATATTCGTGGTCGTAGACCAGTTAATCCAGTTCCGGCTCCAGTAATTGAAGAAGTTTTACATATAGACATGCCTGCTTATCAAAGTCAGGATTTCTATAAGCTTCTTATCCAGTATTGTCAATGGAATAAGATTTCTGCGTCTCGAACAAGGTGTTATAAAACCCTAGCCCGCCAACTACGTCGTTTTGAGTTGTATCAACAGACGATGGTCTCACCTAGTTTTGTGCTTAACTATGATGTTCTGACTACTGATGACTTAGAAGCGTTCCGTTGCTTTGTCCGTAATGAGGTCGATCTAGCCAAGAAGCATCCAAAAATGTTCGATCGTTTTTTCAAGGAAGCTCCATACTCAAGTTCTACTACATGCCCTAAAAAGTTAGTTGCTCGAAGTGATAACTATATTTCAGGTTTGATGAAACGTCTCGCAGCTGTCTTTCATTGGTTGCTTCGTCGTAAAAGGACTACCAATAATCCCTTCGATGGATTCTGTTATGATCAAGAACATTATGGCGACCCTATATATATTAATAAGGAGGAGCGTAATATCATAATGAGTTATGATCTGTCAAGTTATAATGATCCGATCCTACTTCAGCAGCGAGATATCTTCATATTTCAATGTATGGTAGGCTGTAGATATGGAGATCTAGTAAGACTTACTTCTGCAAACATCATTGATGATGTTCTCGAGTATGTCCCATCTAAAACAAGTAAGTCGAAAGGTGAGGATAAGAAGAAGACTGTACGTGTCACTCTAAACTCCGTTGCTCTTGACCTTGTCGAGAAATATAAGGGAATAGATGCCCGTGGACGACTCTTCCCTTTTCTTAGCAATGGTCATTACAACTATCGAATCAGAGAGACTTTTACGAAATGTGGTATAACACGCATTGTACAGTACCTTAATCCAAAGACTGGCGACTTTGAGCCTCGTCCGATTAATGAGATTGCCACTAGCCATATGGCACGTCGCACCTTCATCGGTATTGGGTGGCAGCTCACGCATGATCCAAATCTTATCGGAAAGATGACTGGTCATGTAGAAGGGAGTCGTGCATTTGCCCGTTATCGTCGCATCGAAGATGATGACCTTCGTAGTATCACCGATTCTATGCTGTGAAAAGCAAAGGGCAGTGAGTAGACTCATATTCTGCTCACTGCCCTTTGTAAATGTCGTAGTCAAAAAGAAAGAACTATCGTCTTCCACCTCTTCCGCCGCCTCTTCCTCCGCTCAAGCCGCTTTCTCGACCACCAGGAAACCTAAAACCCTTCTTATGTGCACGGAGAGCGGTACGTGCACATCGAGCTGCCCATAGTATATCATTTTCTTCGTCTTTCTTTTTGCCATCCCAAGGTAGGTCTGATGCAGAACTGCCACCTCCTCCAGATGGAACAAAATTATAAGGCGAACCACCCATTAGCAGATGTACGGTCATCCTCCATATTTCATTCCAGTTATCACCAAAATACCACAAGTCAGTATTTTCTAAAGCAGCTCTTTCCATGAAGTATTTACATTGTTCTCGCTGGTCGAATATGGAGTCCATAGCTACACTTAGGAATCCAGATGCTACTGCCGCTGCACTATGTTCGTCAAATTGCTCATGAAGGACATCTAATTCAGTCTCTGCGACTTTTATTTTGCTCTCCATAGTGTTGTTTTTACTAACCAACTTGTTATACTCATCTTCGGCTATCACGAGCTGACCGCGTCTCTGATTTAGTTTATTCTCGACGAACTCCTTATCCTCATTCAGCTTCTTGAGCTGCTTATCAAGTAATTCTTTTGAAATCATTCCTTGACTATATTGCTCTTGGACATCCACAATCTGTTTCAAAAGCAGGGAGTGTTGACTTTTGAGATTTTCTATCATGGTATGGAATGACTTGATCTTAGTTTCAAGTTGGCTAACTTCGTGATTCAGTTCTCGACGATACTCTTCTGTCGTTCGATGTTTAGCTCCAGTCAGCTCCACTGGGTCACCTCGGTCAAGTCCATATTTGTAATTCACTTCGTCATGTAATCTGGTGTGAAAGGATAACGATGCCTGCCGACAATCCTCTTTGGTTTCACCTCCTCCAAGAAATACGTCTTTGTAAGACAATCTCCCGTCCTTTGAGATAGGGACAATAGAAGCGTGACAATGAGGATTGAGCTCGTCTAGGTGGACAACAAAAGAAATTACGTTCTCATGTCCATACTCCTTACATATAAAGTCATAGATATCCTTTGCCCAATGCTCGATTTCAGGAGTCCTTTTAAGGTCAGAGAAATCTGCATCTATGGAGTGGTTGATTGTATGCCCGAAAGCCATTTCCTGCATACGGTCACGGCTACCTTCAAAGATGTATTTGCCTAGGGTACGAATGTTCTTCTTCCCCCTCCTCTGATTTGGATCCTCAATTCCCGACTGAACTAACCGTCGAGCTAATCTGCCAGGAATTGAATCCTCTTTATTGATTGGCTGTATGATACCGTCTATGATCTCAAAGTTGAGGTGCTCCATCGTAGGATTATAGTTCCCGAAGCGTTGGTGTTTTGGCCAATCCTCTTTCTTCCAACGACGAAGTTGCTCATCACTTTCCTTTGCCTCTATGCCATGTCCGGCACGGAGATCTGCTACTTGTTTTGACATTGTATTATAGTTTTTTGTGTTAATATGGATACCTCCCATTCGTAGCTTGCTACCCTAATGCGACTTGTCGCTCACTCACCCGATTTTGGGGTGAGGTAATAGGCTTCCTGACTGAAAACAAAGTCTTAATCGGGCAAGCCCTTTTAACAGCGTCAGAGAAGGCTTGAATGCATGGTGTGGATAACTGCTCATCCTGAAGGAGAACAACGATCCTGGAGCGATTGAAGCCGTTTGGGAGTTTTTTGAATCGTATGGCAAGGCAGACAAAACGCGTGTACACGTACCCGATTTTTATCTACCTCGCCTTTATTGCCGCCTAACCCTGTAGTCAAGATTCATCATGCACGTAAGAAGAATGTTTAATACGGAAGATAGAGTCTCAGCATCAGGCTTAGACTTTGAGGGATGTGTACGTTACAAAGTAGCATACACAGTCAGTAAATCAGAAGGGGAAATATCCCCGTCCAGAAGATTTCCCTCTCGATTTTGCCACGGGCATCTAAAGTTCATAATCGGGACAGGTGTACCAGAGGGGTAATCTACCAGTCCCACATGATGAACTCAAAACTGTCCGACATGTAGTAGGACTCCAGTGCTAGAGCTGCCCATTGAGGCGGGGGAATGTCCAGTACTACACTTTCAAAAACTGGAACAACAGAAATCCGTCATTTAGGCGTCCCATCGGCATCGAGTTCAGCAAAAAGATCTGGTTCCCATGTAGGATTACTGGCAATCTGTTCGATAGGATTGATACCATTCTCCATTACAGAGGGGGAACCTCCATTGCTTGACTCGTCATCGATCTCGACTTCCTCAAGTCGCAATCTGGGGAAGGTTAGGACAACTCCGTAATAGCAGGTCTTAGTGGTGACATAGCCACCTGTTTCAAGACCGCTGATAAAAGAGCGGACAGTCTTGATGTCCCAATGCCATGCTCTGCTCATGGCCTCATAGGACGACATCACTTCACCAGGAAGGAGTTCAAAAGAACGTCCATTCTTGGAATACTGGCACTTCTGCTTGACGCGGCGATTGATGAGCCATAGCAGAGCATGTGCGTGAGAGATCTTGTGGTTGGCAAGACGTACTTCCTTCAATGAGTCAATCAGGTCAAGCCCGATTGTCATTACTTCTTTGGGTACCTTTTTCTTCATTGTTAAGGTATTTCTAGGTTAAACAAAAAGGCAGATTGTGGCACTGCCGTTGGCCTGCCGTATAGGGACTCCTTTGAGTCTCATCTTATCGGCAACAATCATTGTTGTTTAGGGGAGGGAAGAGAGAAGAAAGATTACTTCTCAAAGCGGCCCTTGTTACGATCGATAAAAGCACGGATCACGCTCATGGGATACTTGACTTTGCTTCCGATTTTGACACAAGGAAGATAACCCTCCTTGTTCCACCTCCAGAGAGTGGTCAGATTAACCCCGAGCTTATCTGCGGCTTCCTCACGAGTGAGGTAATCTTCGATGTCCTCATCTTCTTCATTGAAGGTGACCGCATGCTCCCAAGCAGCATTTTCCTGAACGACCTTGTCTGCTGCCTCCTTGACAATGGCCTTGAATTGTTCAGCTGTGATTATCACGAACTGAGCGGATTGTGGAATGACTTCTTCCATTTTCATAGTGGTTAGGTTAAACATATATTTATTGTATCATAGTTGAAAAAGGCATGGCTTCTAATGAGAAGATTCTGCGTTTTTCGATGCAAAGATAGGTATATGTTGCAGTATGATAAAATCTCGAAATCGGTATTATTCAATGACCGATAGAGACCGATTTCGCCAGTTTGAAATACGTTGAATTGTCATGCATGAATGCCAAAAAAATCGAGTTTAAGGCTTCAACTCACTGTTAATTGATACATTATGTCGATTAGGTGCAAAAAAACTCCGGCAGAAATAATCTGTCGGAGTCAAGGTCGCCATATGATCCAGAATTATCTTCTTTTAGGCAATCTTTAAATATTGTTCTTCAAGCAGTTCTCCTGCTTTATTCAATTGCCCTTCCGTGCAGGTCGGATGGGCCAAGTAATCATTGATATTACTCTCTTTTCCAATATTAGGAAATTCATCGCGAAGTGCCCAAAAGGACGGACGCATCAACCAATTTCGTTTTATAGCTGCGATGATATAGAATGCGGCTCGACGACCGTAGAACTTGTCCATAAAGAAATGGAGAGCTTCGATTTGCTTCTCTGCCTTAGTCGGGTCAATGAAGCAACTGCGGAAGTCCTTACGTATTTCGCTTGGCAAGTTTGACTCTTCCTCAAATAACTTTATGGATGCATCATAATATTCTTCCTCTGCTTCCTTTGCCGGTTGTTTCTTCAGGTTTTCTTCAAGCCTGATAAGTGCATTGGCTCCATGATACATGATTACTTTGAGAGCTTCGGCAACATTCTTGTTCCTTTGTGCCATGACTTTAAAAGGAAGATCTTTGTGTCGACTGATGTATTCAAATGCGTCGGTCAATTGATATATGTCAATCTTACTGTCCACAAAACTTTTTCCTTTTTTCTCTGCGGCAATCCCATCTTTTACAATTTCGAGGGAGTAGGCAATGTTTTTGTCCATTACCGTTTTTGTAGTTTTCTTTGTTCTCGCCATGAGATTTGTTGTTAAGGTTGTTATTTTGAATATTAACACGATGCTTAAGTGCGATGCAAAGTTCGTGATTCGAATTGAAACAAGCAAGAAAAACAGAACTATTTTTTATACGTTTTACTTTTTTTATATAATGGTACAAAAAATGGAACATCTTTTAGAGAAAGACCATATGTAAAAATGGACGAAATGTTAAAAAGTCTATAGCTGATTTTTATAATGGAGGTTAAGTCATCTTTTTATAGAATAGTCATAAGGTCGAATACTGAGCCTTCTTAGGAGTTCATTGAGACTTTGCAATGGCTAAGTGTCCCAAAAGTGCCCAGTAGGTGGCCAGAAACGTGGACAGGATTTCATGGAGACTTATATGGCTATACCTGCGTTTATTTGTACTAAAGATAAAATCCAAAATTATAATAGACCAATGTTTTATAATTATTCTAAAAGATGTATCTTTGCACATTATCATTATTATTGCATTATGAAAAATACAGTTTTTGTCATAACGGGAATTCTATTTGGAGCGTTCTTTATTGCAGGGCTTATTAATTGGTTGCTATCCTTTGATGGTTTTATTCCATCGGCATTCTCCAATCGTGAGTGGTTCATCTTTTGGACTACTTATTCGACTGGTATTTTTGCTCTGATAATTGGATATCTTGCAATTTCTTTTGGAAATAAAAATAACGAAAAGGCCTTACGTCAACAGACTGCTTTATTGATTCGTCAGGAGAATGACAGATTCAAAGCAGAGATAACTGAGGAGGTCAAACAGCAGAATCTTATGTTCAATATTATGGAGCATTGTGCTACTTTTGTTACGATAGATCATCAGGATATTCCTGGAATGAATGCTAGGGTAATAAAAGATCGAGCACGGGTTCAGGAACGTTGTATGAACTGGAATTTTGTAAAGCAGCTATATTTACAGACTCCATGCCTTAAAGAATCTGTAGATTATTATGATGCCTGTTGGAATGAATCTGTCCAAAAACTGGATGATTATTTAAAACTTCAAGTCGATTTGTTGCTAAAGGTTCAGGAGGTTGATCGTGCAGTAAAGTCAATAGGTCTCCATGAGAAGATATTGCTGAATTTGCATCAACAGTTGGAGCATTCCATCCACAAAGAAGATGCGAAGATTGAATTGGAAATAGCACAGTATGAAGCTGAGAAAGAGAAAGCTGAGAAGTCCCGAGATGAGGGCAATGTTGCAATTTCAAATTTAGTGGAAAAGGCTAAAACTTTGCAAGATGAGATATTGAATGCACAGAGTCAGTTCTACACGACCTCTATTCTCTTCCTAAGTGAGATAAACAAATTTACCTTTATGGATGCTGCTACTTATGAGAGTATTAAATCTGATTTACATTGTTCTTCAAGGTAATTATCATTCTGGCATTCTCAAGACGAAGAGCAATTAGGCGCTGAGAAAAATGCGACACGATGTTGCAGAATTACTAATGATAGATAATCGGTACGGTTTATTGCAAATTAATCGTACCGATTTTGATACTTATAGAAATCAAAAATATCTTTATTGAATCATATAGTAAATCTTTTTATTTGATAAATGTATAACTTATTAATTTATTGGATATATTTGCGGAAGAAAAGGTACGGTTTATTGCAAATTATCCGTACCATATAAAGCGAAAGGAAATGTCAATAGCAGATACTATTAGAAATAAGATAGCTCGTAGTCCTAAGAATACAATATTCTTCATCGGAAGCTTTCCACAATTCGATGAAGAATACGTTCGTCAGGTCTATGTAGAATTGATTGCGTCTGGTCAATTGATGCGTATTGGAAAAGGTATTTATTATGTTCCACAGATTTCTCGTTTTGGCCCTATTCAGCCAACCACAGACATTGTGGCTAAGGCGATAGCAAAGCGTGATCGAGCAAAGATAATGCCTACTGGCGCCACGGCACAGAATCTGTTGGGGATGTCCACACAGCTCCCGATGAACGTGGTCTATTTAACTACAGGGTCATCTCGAAGCATCAAGTTGGAGAATGGACAGACCATTCGCTTTGTACATGCTGCACCTCGCAACTTCGCTTATAAGGGAGAGGTCATGCCAATCATTGTGCAGGCGTTGAAGGAGTATGGTAATGCTTTGGATAACTTGACTGATGAAGAACGAACTGCTCTTTATAATGTACTTCGAATACACCCAGAAGAGAATACTATTGACCATGACTTACAGCTGGCTCCAATTAAGATCCGTAAGGTGCTTCGTGAAATAATCAATAATATCAAAATTCAAAAATGCAGCAAATGAAAACGTGGTTCAATAATCCAGTAGCAGTACGTCAGCAGATACTTGTCGGATGCCAAAATCAGCAGTATCTGCAACCAGCTATTGTAGAGAAAGATTGGTGGGTGACAGCCGTGCTGCATGCATTGTTTCAGACATCTTGCGCGAAGTATCTGATCTTTAAGGGTGGTACAAGCCTCAGTAAAGGATGGAAAGTTATCGACCGCTTCAGTGAGGACATTGATTTGGCGTTGCATCGTAGTTTCTTTGGGATTGAGAAGACCTCAAAAAATCAGAAAGAAAAGCTTCGCAAGACGGGTCGCAAGTATATCGTTGACGAGCTATCGAAGGAGCTGGATCAGCAACTGGCATTGATGGGAATCTCTGGATATCGAGTCGAGAGCGTTACCACAAAGACCACTCGCGATGGCCTTGTTGTACCCGTTGATAGTGATAAGGATCCAACGGTGATCAATGTCTATTATGATAGTGTTGCGGCTGGAGCCGTACCCTATGCACAGACGGCTGTTAAGATTGAGATCAGTTGTATCTCAATGGATGAACCCTCAGAAGTGCGTATGATTTCTTCTTTAGTGGAACAGACCTTCCCTGGAGAGGATAAGGATGTGACTTCCCAGATCAGAACAGTAGTGCCTACTAGGACTTTTCTCGAAAAGATTTTTCTTTTGGCAGAAGAGTTTCAAAAAGAGAAACCTCGTAGCATTCGCATGACCCGACATCTCTATGATCTGGAGCGGTTGATGGATACAGAGTTCGGATTGGCTGCATTGAATGATGGTGAACTATATGCTGCCATCGTTAAGCATCGCTCTATTTATTATGATCTTCCATACGTCGATTATCAGAAGCACCATCCAGCAACAATCTCCTTCCTCCCTCCCGATGGTATTATCCAGGAGTGGGAGAAGGACTATGGCAATATGCAGGCTTCTTTTATCTATGGTACATCGCTTCCATTTTCAGATTTGCTTGCTAGGATGCAGGAATTACAGAATCGTCTCCGTAAAGTAAAGACCAAAGACAATTTATTGGAGTAATACCATTTTCTCATATTCAAGTCTCTACAGCATACGATTTGGGCAAAATATAAATGTACTCCTCGCACAAGAGATTTCTGAGGCTTTTTCGCGGAAACTTTGACTAAACATGTGAAGAACAAGTCAATTTCCTTAGTGTAATACGCAATAATTTATTGTTTGCGCGAATTGAAATGATTAGAATATGGTAAAAAATGAATAGAATATATAGAAATAATGGCTGTTCTGCACAAAAAATTAAAATTTCTATTCAAATTATTTGGAACGAACGAAAAATATTTCTATCTTTGCCGCCGAAATTCAATCATCCCTCATAAAATTGAATAAACAAATGAGAAAAAATACAATAGATCGTTTTCGTGGGGGCTATCAGCTTCCCATCTTCAGTGACGATGAGTTCGCCTCAATTAATACGGTAAGTCGTGCAGATGCAATGGCCAAATTGCAGCACATATTTCCACAGATCAAATTAGCGATGGATCAGGCCTACGAGGAAGTTATTGCTATTCGTAATAACAATCCGTGCGGTTTTGAATTGTATGGACGCCTGATGGCAGATATGGTTTATGCTTGTTTTTGTGCAAACCTCCGCAATATCAAAGACCTCCTGGTCGAAAAGGGACGTGGTAATACTGTCTGTATAGAAGTGCGAGGCGAAGGTATTCGCCTTTGGCTTCGCAAGTTCAGCGATGGTAAACATCTGCTTCGTCCAAATTCTCGTCAAACCTTGCTTAAGCTGAACGGCAAGACAGAGGACGATGATATACGCCCTATCGTTATCCTTGGGTACACTGCAGACAAGAACAATACTGGTTACATTGAACTTTGTTTCACTCAACAACTGGGTGAACATCTGGAATGGGAAATTAATATTCCCGAAGAATTGCGCAAGCAGGAGCATTACCTTAACATCTCATCCATTACCAGTCAGATGAATGTCGATGATAGTGACGATATCACAATGACAGTCAAGCCAGATGCCAAGCTAAAACTGCCAGTCGGCTAAAGCCTGGAAAACCTGCATGACGAAAAGAATCCAATAAATATTGAACGATATGAATCGTGGAGCAAGAATAAAACATGCCAGAGAAAGCTGCGGCTACAGTCAGACTGAGTTTGCTCGGCTTATGGGCATTCCACAAACTACGGTATCGCGGATGGAAAACCTTGAGCAGATCGATGGGGAAACCATAGCAAAAGTGGCTCAGGTCTTGAATTATCCGACGTCGTATTTTGACAAGCCTTCTATAACTGTTAGCCAGAACTCAACCATGCATTACCGCAAACGTGCTAGTGTCAAAGTGAAGGACATGATGATGCTCGGCAATAAAGTGGATGACATAGCGATTGCAATCGATGCCTTACTGGATAGCATTGATATCCCCGAACTGGATATTCCTACTATTTTGCCCACTGATGAACTCTCGCCTTTTGACATAGCCTATCGCCTTCGTCGCATGCTTGGGCTTGAGCTTGATCCGGTTGCCCGTATTGTCCATTTGCTAGAGAAACATGGAATCGTTGTTTATTTCATACATCTCGCAGGAGATGCTAGAGAGAAGATAGATGGATTGACCATCCGAACACCGAAGGGATATCCTGTTATCTTTGTGAACAGCGACTTTCCAAACGATCGTATCCGTTTTACTCTAGCTCATGAACTGGGGCACTTGGTGATGCATCTGTGCAACGGAGAAGAGGGGGCTGATCCCGAACTGCAAGAGGTGCAAGCCAATAATTTTGCAGCTGAATTCCTGATGCCAAGAGATCGCTGTGGTGCAGACTTTTATGACCTTAAGATGCGAGACCTTCCCTTCCTAAAACGCAAGTGGTTGGTATCGAAGCATGCCATTATTCACCGTGCGGAAGAATTAGGATGCATCAGCGAAAAGACGGCATCGTACTATTATATTACATTAGGTCGTAATGGAGAACGCAAGCATGAGTCTGTTTGGGTGGATTGTGATCGTCCCGTAATGGTGGAGAAGATGATGACTTTGCATCGCAACGCTTTAGGTTATTCAGATACAGAACTAACCAATATTATGGGCCTTTTCCCGGATCAAGTGGTGGAGGCAACACCTGATTTCCCAAAACTTAGGCTGTCATTGTAATATTATATGTGCGAAGAATCAAACAATCCTAGATTAATTATTATGTAGTATGAAACTGAAGTAAGAATAGAATAGGTACTTCTACACAAAAATGAACAATATGTATCTACCCGAATACCATAATCTTCCGACCGATAAACTTGGATGGATATTCAAGGATACGACTGCGACCTATAAATACTTTTGGTTCCTTTCCATACTTGATTTGTTTGTGATGAAGAACAAATCACAAATGAGTATGTGGGAAATCATTACTGAGATGGTAGCCAATGCATGGTATCCAATACATTATTTCCATCTTTCGTTTGGTAAGATGGATTCATTGGATAGGCAGGTGCGTTTGCTGCATGAGCTGACAACAATTCCTATTGACAAGAGTAAAGAGGAAATAGTTAAGGAGATTACTAGCTATCCAGATCAAAAGGCAATCAAAGATACATTAAAGATTTTTACAAGGAATGTGCCTTTCCGCTTTCTTCGACCATGGATTGATACCAGTGACGATAAATTGCTTGCCCAACGTTCAGTAGGCTATGAAAATGATTGTCTGTATTCCTTGACTAAGGAGGCAGACGACTGGATCATAACCATTAATCCTTTATGGTATGATTATCTGCGAAAGAACTATACTATCTTGAAGGATTTCGCATATTGGAACTTGGTAACCTTTATTCAGGCGAGAAATCCTAACGTGCCTAATATCCCAAGCAAATTGATAAAGCCATTGGAGCGAAGCTCTTTGTCAAAACAGCATAAGTACTGGGATCGCGTGATCAAAGAGCAAAATGGCATTCGTTGTATTTACACCAACAATATGCTGCAAGTTGGGAATTATGACTTGGATCATTTTATCCCATGGAGCTTTGTCGCTCATGATCAAATATGGAATCTGATGCCCGCAGACTCAAGTATCAATTCTTCAAAAAGTAATAAGTTGCCCGACTTGGATATTTATCTGCAGAAGTTGGCCACTGAACATCAGAAAGCCGTATCTATCATTTATAGACAAAACCCTAGCGATAGACTGCTAGAGGATTATTGCTCAATTATTGATACTCCATCCGCTTTAATCGATATGGAGAAAGAACAGCTATTGTCGGTTTTTAAGAAGACTTTCGGCCCATTGTATCAGATAGCGAGCAATATGAGTTTTGAAACATGGAATTATAAGCAGAACAACCTATGAGTGAGCCCATAATTAATCATCCTTATTTGACCGCCATAAAACGAACAGCATTGTCTGTTCCTACTCGTCATCTGCTCCAGAATAATCTTTTGAAAGGTAGAATTTTGGATTTTGGCTGCGGCTATGGTTTTGATACTGACGACCTGAAAAGCAAGGGTTTCGACATTACAGGCTATGATTATTATTATCGTCCAGATTATCCCCAAGGGAAATTTGACACGATTATCTGTAATTATGTGCTTAATGTGTTGGAGCCTTATGCGCAAGCAGAAGTGATGATGAACGTGACAAATCTGCTGCTTCCCAATGGCAAAGCTTACTTTGCTGTTCGTCGAGATTTGACGGAAGAAGGTTTTCGCCTTCATGCAATTCATAAACAATATACCTATCAATGTAATGTGAAACTGCCGTTCACAAGTTTGGAGTGTAATAGCAGTTTTGAATTGTATGAATACACTCATTTTAACAAGCTGCCGCGAGAGGAAGGTGTCAAGTGCCCATTCTGCCGTTTGTCTCGTAGGGTAGAGATAATTTGCGAAACTGCAACTTGCGTTGCATTCTATGACGGTTATCCAGTTACCCCAGGTCATGCATTGATTATCCCCAAACGCCATGTTGCATCCTATTTTGATTTGACTAATCATGAACGTGAAGCTATGAATGTCATGCTTCAGTATGTAAAACAGAAGATTGATGAGCGTTATCATCCAGACGGTTATAACATTGGCATAAATGTGAATGAGGCTGCTGGTCAGTCGGTTTTCCATTGTCACATGCATCTTATTCCTCGATATAAAGGTGATGTAGAGAATCCCAAAGGTGGTGTACGTGGGGTTATTCCAGGGAAACAGAAATACTAATCCGTTGTTGCAGTTGTAAATCAATGACAAATACATATTATCATTACACTTCAAAAAATGCCATTAGTGGTATTCTTCGCAAGAATAGTCCTAATGGTCAGGAGATTTGTTTATGGGTGACTCGATATGATTGCTTTGAAGATACTGAAGAATATTCTGGAGGAATTAAATTATTACATGATTACCTTGTGAACTATGAAGCGAAACATTCTATTCCAAATCAAAATAGATTATCATACTACTTCAAAGAAGAAAGTATTGCCGGGAATATAAACATACCCAGTCCATACATAGCTTCTTTGTCAAAAAGGCCAGATAATGACTATATGTGGAAAAATTACGCAGATAATAATAATGGTGTAGTTCTGGCTCTCGATGCAAACGAATTGAAGAAAATTTCTTTGGATCAGAGCATGCTTTGGTTCTTGAAGGATTGTAAGTATCTAAAATACACAACGCAACAAGAGTGGATGAAGTTATTAGAATCTGAAATAAGCGTTGTAGAAGCAAATGTTAAGCAGTCATTATTTCTTCATCACGTGTCTCCTAATGTAATTGCCAGATTTGATTCTCGTCCATTGAAAGCAATGCTTTTATTAGCGAACTTTGCCGCAGTCGTTAAACGTAGCGATTATGTGAATGAAGAGGAAACCCGTATTATTGTTACTGCGGCACAGCAAGAGTTCAAGGAAAGGATTGAGAATTATATTCGTGATAATAGCATTAAGAATCCCTTTAATCTTTATTGGTTTGATGAAATCTTGTATTGTACACAACGAGAAAATACAAGATTGGGGAAAAATGGTCAACAGATAAGATATAGGGAGGTATATTTCCCTAAGTCTGCACTAAAAAAGATTATTGTGAAGAAGAATCCAGAGAAGGTGTATGAGCATATTAAGAATTCTATTTGGGAAACAGTAGAGATCGAGGTCCAATAATTGAAACTCGTTGGTTACGCGCGTACATTTATATATTATATAAGATGCCGGGTATACATACTTCCGGCTTGGAAGTTATGATTTATAGAAATAACGAAGTAAGGATAGATATTCTGAAAAATAGACTTTGCAATAATGACTAAATCTCGTAAAATTTCATGCAAATTCGTGAAATTTTGGCCTTTTTTGATGGGATTGTGACGAAGAAACGCTATATTTGCAACGTCAATTCGAAAGAAACTTGAATTACAACAAGATATTTTCATCAGGGAATATCCTGGTACAGCAACGCAGTCGCAAGGGAGTTCCTTGTGACTTTTTTGTTTTATTACTATTAGAGGTTTATTTTATGTTTAGAATTTTTCCCTTTATGTTATGAATCAGTATAAAACAAAAAGTAGAATTCTATAACTATTTTGTGTATTCTACAGAGATCTGTTCTTCTGTAAATAATAGTATTATAAGTAAGTGGGATTGTATTCTTTAGAGTATAGTATTTATAAATCGAGTTAGTCAATTAGTTTTTCAAACATTTTTTTGTATGCTTCTGCCTTTTTTATTAATGATAGAGGATAAGCTCGTGATGTGCTTGGCATACGGAACAATGATAGATGATGAGTTTTATCATCTTTAGGATTAAGAAATGTGAAGTTTGTGAAATTGCCTACTTTGGGTTGTTCGATGTGGAAGTATTCGCAGATGGTATCAGTGGCTTTTTGACCTGTAGTTACTATGGCTTTACATGCAGGCATACTAGATAGAAGTGATGCAATATCAGTAGGAGTTACTACCTCAAGGAATTTATCAGAAGCATTGTCTTGTAGTCGTCGAACTGCGCACGCGGTATCATTGATGCCGATTCCTTTTTCATTCAGGAAGTCAATGATGGCTTCTTTCTTAAAGGACTTCAATTCCACGTTTACAAAATGTAGGGGATCATCGAAGAACACTAAACCAAAGACTCTCCACATATCATTAGTAAAGTTTGGGTAATAGAAATCCATGCACCAACGTTTCTGTTGTGGCGGGAATGATCCTAACATAAGTATTTTTCCATTCGTTGGTAAGAATGGCGTCAGTGGATGGTATTCTATTTCGATTGAGTCTGCCATTGTGTGTAAAATGAAGAGAAGTATGATATCGTATTATAATCCTAAGGTTGGAGTGCTCTTTTAAAAAGGACGTTGCATTCGCCGAAAGATAAAGTATTCGTTCAGAAATAGTTTATCTTATTAAATAATAGAGGGACATAAGAACATAATAATTATCAATAATAAAATATGTTCTTATGTCCCTCTGTCAAATAACTATAACTAGTTCGACTAGTTGCTTACAGTTCATTATTTTGGGAACCCTGGCTTTACAGGAACGCGACCATTGTCATTAGCAGCACTGAGAGCAAGCCATGCAACCATTGCAGCATCAATCTTAAGGTCGTCCAATGAAAGACGCTCGTAAGTATCCATGTTTGTGTGGTAGGTACGGTCATACTCAAGCTCATCCTGGATGAACTGGAATGCAGGAAGACCAACACGGTCGAAAGTTACATGGTCGGTGCTGCCAGTCTGGCGAGGAGAAAGGGTCTTGAAGCCGAGAGACTCGATAGCACTCATCCAGGTCTTGAAATATGGAACAGCGAGGTCGTTCTGCTCGAGGTAGATACCACGGAAGCGGCCAGAACCGTTGTCCATGTTAAGATAAAGAGCGAACTTATCATATCCAGCGAGCTTCTTGCTCTTCTCACGGTCATAGAGGTAGTTCTCAAGGTAACCACGTGAGCCGTAGAGACCCTGCTCCTCACCGCCCCAGAGAGCGATGCGGATGGTACGACGTGGAGAGATGCCGAGAGCCTTGATGATACGCATGGCCTCCATCATAACAACGCAACCAGATGAGTTATCTGCACCACCGGTACCGCTGTGCCATGAGTCAAGATGAGCACCGATAAGAACGATTTCGTCCTTCAACTTAGGATCGGTGCCAGGAATCTCAGCATATACGTTATTGATCTGCTGATTGTCAGTGAAGACATTCTTGATTTCGAGTTCCATCTCAACCTTCTCACCACGCTGGATCAAACGAGCCATACGGCCACCGTCCTCGAGAGGAAGAGTGATTTCAGGAGTTGGTTCAGGATCACCGACGGTATACTGTGCACCAGAACCGCTGGTTACGTTGAATGTGCCACGAGTGTTAATGATTGCGAGAGCGCCTTCAGCCTGAAGCATCTTGCTGAATTTCTGTTGCATCTCATGCATCTTCATATACTGTTCGCGAGAAATAGAAGCACCGCCACCCATCTGACGACGATAGTTGTGACGACCAGGACGTGAATCGGTCTCCATAATAGCCAATTCCTCATCGGTGTAACGGTAAGCGAGTGGATCGAAAGAAATCTCGTAGGTCTGAGTGACAGGCATAAGGACGATCTTGCCGGCCATCTTGCTGCGATACTTCTCGATATCCTCCTCACTCTGGATCTGCTCTACATAGACCACCTCACCTTTAACAAGGCCGTTGGTGCTACCGGTCCAAGCCTTAGGATTTGCAGCATAGCTACAATAGTAAGGCGCAGTCATTGCCACATAGTTCTTCTGGCTATCCCAACCGCCTTTAGCGAAGTCGGTAGCCTTCTCCGCACGAGGATTTGACAATCCAAGTTCTCCTAATTTTGCAACAACAAGTTTCTCTGAACGCAACTTCTGCTGTGAAGCAGCGAGACGAGAGCCAAGCTCATCGGTCATAAACTCTGCCAGTTCCTCCATCTTGGAGTTGGCAAATGCTTCGTTCTTCAGGCGGAAGGCGAGTTCGTCAGACAAAGCAGTCTGAGCGAAAGCCTGGATGCCCATCATTGCCAGGGCAGCAATAAAGATCTTTTTCATTTAAGTTATTATTTGATATGTAAGTAGTGATTACTTGTTCGCTTTAGCCGCGTTGAATGCGTCAAGTTGTTTGAAACAACATGCATTGATGATCTGCTGGAGATGACGATCCGGATTATTGAGCAAGTGACAGTCATAATCGAATACCATCAGTTCGCCATTCTCAGGAGTATAAGGATGCCATGTAGGGAGACCCACTACACCGTTAGGATCGCCTGTGTGAGCGAAGTTGCTCCAGGCCTGGCTCATTCTGTCGGCCAGCAATTGATCGTCGGCAGTAGGAGCTGGTAGTTCGTTCTCTGCATGATTGAGTGTGTTGAAGCAGAACTTCAGCTCATGACCATGCACAGAACCATGGTTAAGTGGAGATCTCCAAGTGAACATATAAACATAAGTAGGAGCCTTACGCGTCTCTGCGATCGCATCGGTGGTCAACAGTGTCTTAGCACGGAAGAGACGATCGATCGACAGCAGATCCTGTGGCACGAAGTCTGGCCAAGCCTCACCGAATGCCTCAATGTATTCGTCTGTGAGATCACCGAAGGTCCCCTTCAGTTGCTCGCGAGCCTCCTCAAGGGTTATTTCCTGATCGTAAGTCAGGCGTTGGAGTTCATTGTAGGTCGTACCGATAATGATAGGCTTCTCGTCAGCGATAGATGCAAAGTTCGGCTGGAAAGGTTGCTGAAGAAGTACTTCTCCGTCAGGAGCAGGACCAAAGCCCCACATCATTGGAGTGCCAGGCTTACGAGTACCAATACTTGCCGCCATAGCACGCTGACCAGCGGCATAAAGCACGTCATAAGGCACGTCGTTGATCTTCTCGATACTATCTGTAGAGATTCCCAGTTCATTAAGCACGGCAAGTCCGAGTTCTTCTGTCATCTCCTTGGTATTGACATTCAGGATAGTGCCACTCATGATGATTGCTTTATGGAAGAGATCCTTTGCCTTAGGCATCGAAAGAAGCGTGCCGACCTTGCCACCACCGCCACTCTCTCCGAAGACGGTCACATTGCTTGGATCTCCACCAAACTGTGCAATGTTCTCATGAATCCACTCGAGTGCCTGTATCACGTCGAGCATACCCACGTTAGCCGAATACTTATATTTCTCTGAAGCCGCAGACAGATCCAGGAATCCCAGGATATTGAGACGATGGTTGATGCTGACCAATACGACATCCTCTTTTGCCAAACCCATGCCAGGATTCCATTCAGAAGTACCCGAGTCGAATCCTCCTCCATGCAACCAGAGCATGACAGGTTTATGAGCATGTGTATCCGTAGTCCATACGTTTAGGACGCAAGAATTCTTCTCTGACATGATTTCTTCAGGCGTATCTTTGTTCCAAGACTGCTGCATGACCATCGGACCCCAGTGATCGCAGATGCGGATGGTATCCCAAGGTTCCACAGGCTGTGGAGGCATGAAGCGTTCAACCTTCGCATAAGGAATGCCGAGGAAAGCAGTAGTGCCTTCCTGCTCGAAGCCCTTGACACGACCGAGTGTGGTAGAGACTACCAACGGGTCAGAAGCCGTCGTACAACTGCAAAGCATAGATGCGGCTACAACCACGAAAGAGAAAAGAGACGTTAGTTTCATATCAGATTAATTAGTAATGTTGCAATGCCCTGAAGTGGTGTGATTACTTGTTTATGATATTGACATCCACTTTGTTGAATGGGAACATGAAGCCCGACTTACGCAGCTGCTGGTAAACCTCATGGTTCATATACCCAGCCACGGTCCAGTAGTCGGCACTCTTGCACCATGAACGGGTAGCGATGGTACATCCGCTTTCATTCATCGAAGCCAAACCCTGCCAAGGACCGATGACCGGCTCTCCGGCAATAGGAGCCTGAATGATTTCAGGACAAGACTTCTGGATCTTCTCGATTGCCTCACGTACGGTCTCGTAGTCAGTGCCATAAGCGAACTCATAATTGAGGTCTACACGGCGATATGTCTGCTTAGAGAAATTCTCGAGCGATCCGGTAGAGAGTGCTCCATTAGGGATGATGACGGTCTTGTTGTCAAGTGATACAAGGATGGTGTTGAAGATCTGTATTTCCTTCACTACGCCCTCATAGCCCTGAGCCTTGATATAATCACCGATCTTATATGGCTTGAAGATCAGAATCATGACACCACCTGCAAAGTTGCTCAGTGTGCCGCTCAGGGCCATACCGATGGCCATACCGGCACCGGTGAAGAGAGCCACGAACGACGAGGCTTCAATACCCATGATGCTGATAAGCACGATGATGAGTGCCAACCAGAGAACGACACTGATTACGCTCTCCAGGAATCCCTGGAGCGATGGTTCCATCTTCTTGCGTTCAAAAAGCTTCACAGCAATCTTAGAGACTTTGCCGATGAGCCAGCGACCGATGATGAACACCAGGATAGCAATGATAAGATTCGTGCAGAAAGATACTGCACCCGCAGTGATGGCTCCGGTAAACATATTCCAGAATAGGATGAGATTATTCATAAGTTTATATTATATGCTTGTTAGTCCTTATTTCTAAAAGAGAACTCACATCCACAGTAAAGCTGGTTGTAGAAACCATTCTCTTTTAGAAGTTCATTACGGCGCTGCTGGAGACCTCCTTTGCGCCAGTTCTTCTCGTTGAACTTGACTTTGCCACCCACTTGTTCAGCCGCCCATCGTCCGGCTTCATTGATCTGATCGAGCGATTTCCAACGGCTTGAAGCCAGAGTGGTGGTGAATTCTGTTAATCCCAGTTCAACGGCTTTCTGAGCAGAGCGGAGCATTCGCAGCTTGAAACACTGCAGACATCTGCTTCCGCGCTCAGGTTCCTGCTCCAGACCTTTGACCTCATTCAGCCAGGTCTCATGGTCATAGTCATCTTCTATGATTTCCAGACCGAGTTCCTCTGCATAACGTGTGATTTCGTTCTTGCGGATCTGATACTCCTCAGCAGGATAGATATTGGGGTTACAATAAAAAATAATAGGCTGAACTCCGTGTTCATGCATCCATTCCAGGATGGCGCTAGAACATGGAGCACAGCAACAGTGCAGTAATATGCGCGATGGCATAGATTCCTCTTCAGAAATCCTGCTATTTTTCATAACGTTTCTTATATGCTTCTCGACAGGCACCGAAATTGAAATATAAGCCTGGGATATCTTCCGCATTGTCTTTCACCTTCAGGTACTCTATCTTGTCGTTGCAGAGAGAGTCAGCCTCGATCTGAAGACCCATTCGGTTTAGTACTTCGTATTCATGCTCGATGTTGATGACATGGAAAGCCGTCTCCTTGGTCTCCCCATCACCACTTGAGATGATGGCATCAAGGATCGACGTCTGTTTGTCATTCCAGAGATGGTAGCTGATCGTGTCCTGCAACTGCATATAGGCGAAGGACATGGTCGAAATGGCGAGCAAGTCAAAAGGATTGTCGTCAAGAGCCGTCTGTGAGATACGGATGGCTTCTGGACATTCGCGCGGATTACCCTTGTCTCTCACCAGTTTGCGACGAATGTCATAGAGCTCTTTTTTCTCCGTCTGATACGGCACGAAGTCCTCCTGAAGCGCAAAGCCATAATATAGGTTACGTACCTGCTCCAAGGTGAGCGTGGTGTCGTTGGCCATATAGCGACGCATCAGCGTAGGGTAGTAGTTCTGTCCCTTCGAGTTGAGTATCGAGTTACGTATAACCTTATAATCCGGGGCCTCTACCTCCTGTGCTTTGAGCACAGAGACAGGGCTCCATGGGCATTGGAACATGGCTCCTGCCGCCAGGAGAATATATAATACGAATGTCAGTAACAGCTTCTGCATAAGCATAGTTATTAGAAAGGAGCTTCGTTGTCGACCGGTCCGCCAAATCCGTTTGGCATCTGGGTCATATCAGGCATCGGAGCCTCGTCGTTCATACGCGATGAGAGCGATTCTCCGCCGCTCCATTGGGTCAGAGTGCTGGTGAGACTGGTATCTTCGTCCAAGTTCTGGAAGCGAACGAACTCGCCACGGAACTTCAGACGTACATCTCCCACCGAACCACTACGGTGCTTTGCGATGATGATCTCGGCCAGACCACGGAGGTCGTTGCCCTTTTCGTCCTCATAGATCTTGTAATATTCCGGACGGTGGATGAAACATACCATATCGGCATCCTGCTCGATCGCACCCGACTCGCGGAGGTCGGCCAGCTGAGGACGCTTGCCTTCACCCTGACGGGTCTCTACACCACGGTTCAACTGAGACAGCGCGATGATTGGGATGTCCAGTTCCTTAGCAAGACCCTTGAGCGAACGGGAGATCGTCGAAACCTCCTGCTCACGGCTGCCGAACTGCATGCCCGCAGCTGTCATGAGCTGCAGGTAGTCGATCATGATCATCTTTACACCATGCTCACGTACCAGACGGCGAGCCTTAGTACGAAGCTCGAAGACCGACAAACCAGGAGTATCATCCACATAGATCGGAGCTCCTTGAAGTCTTGAGATACGTGTGGTGAGCTGAGTCCATTCCTGGTTAGTGAGCTTACCCGATTTCACCTTTTCGCCGGAGATTTCGCACACATTCTGCAGGAGACGGTTCACGAGCTGCAGGTTCGACATCTCAAGGCTGAACATACCAACGGGGATGTTATAATCCACCGCCATGTTCTTGACCATCGATAGAACGAAAGCCGTCTTACCCATGGCCGGACGAGCCGCGATGATCACAAGGTCGGTGTTCTGCCAGCCCGAAGTCATCTTGTCGAGATCATGGAAGCCCGAAGGCAAGCCCGACAAGCCGTCGCTGCGGTTAGACGCCTGTTCGATCTTCTTGAGCGCATCCTGGATGACCGGGTCGATCTGCACCACATCTTTCTTGATGTTGTGCTGCGAGAGCTGGAAAAGCTCACCCTCAGCCGACTGCATCAGTTCGTCGATGTCCGTCGTCTCATCAAAAGCCTTTGACTCTACACCACCTGCAAAGTTGATGAGATTTCTGGCCAACGCTTTTTGTGCGATGATACGTGCATGATATTCGATATGAGCAGCCGATCCCACTTTGCCCGTAAGCGTAGCGATGTAGAAACCACCACCCACCTCGTCGAGCACACCGTTCTGCTGCAGTTTGTTGGTCACTGTCAACATGTCGATCGGCTCCTGGTTCAGTGCCAGTTGCTGTATGGCTTCGAAGATGAGTTGGTTCTTATGCTCGTAGAAAGTCTCTGGCTTCAGCAGGTCGGAGATGACGCTATAGGCATCCTTTTCGAGCATAAGAGCACCCAGTACAGCCTCTTCCACTTCCGTGGCCTGAGGCTGCACCTTACCCAGCGCAGGCTGTTGGATGGCCTGCGTGCGGTTGGTTCGTCTAGTATTGTTTGTTTGTGGCAAAACTCAGAAATGTTAACTGTTTCTTTTACCTTTCCCTGTGTTACATGTTGCTGAGCAAGCCCTTGCGACGACGACGCATCTCGTTCTCGTTAGCGAGCTCCTCGTCGATAAGGATACGACCGCAGTATTCGCATACCATGATCTTCTTGCGCATCTTGACGTCGATCTGACGCTGTGGGGTGATCTTGTTGAAGCAGCCAGAGCAAGCCTCACGCTCGATAGGTACGATAGCCAGGCCGTTATGAGCCTTCTTGTGGATGCGGCGGAAAGTTGCCAGAAGCTTCGAATCTACATTGTTCTCGATCTTCTTAGCCTTCTCACGGAGCATCTCCTCCTCGTTACGAGTCTCAGCGATGATTTCATCGAGCTCACCCTTCTTGATGTCGAGGTCGTTACGACGCTCTTCGATTTCAGCCATGGTGCGGCTCTCGCGGTTCTTAAGCTCCTGGATCTCCTCGAGGTTCTCACGGATACGCTTGTTGCAGAGCTCAATCTCCAGACCCTGGTACTCGATCTCCTTGGTAAGGAACTCGTACTGCTTGTTGTTCTGAATGTCGTTCTGCTGCTCAGAATACTGTGCGATGAGTGCATCTGCAGCTTCGATCTTGGTCTGCATATCAGCGATCTTGCGCTGGCAGTTATCCATCTCTTCACGGATCTTAGCAGCCTTGCTCTCAAGGTTCTGGACGTTCTCTTCCATGTCTGCTACTTCCTGTGGCAGCTCGCCACGAAGGCTCTTGATACGATCGATTTCAGACACGAGGACCTGAAGCTTATAGAGGTTAGCAAGCTTCTCAGGTACGCTTAATTCTTTTTCTACCTTTGGCATAATTGTATAATTGTAAAATGTATAATGATTATTTCAAAACATGTTGTCCCCACCATGGGAAGACTTTGTATAAACGCAAAAACAGCCACATAATCGTCACCCTTATCCTCATATTTCAGAGGCTGACAATACCACGATGCCCATAGGGGTGTCGTGGCTGGTCACTTTTCCTTCCGGCCGAGTATATCAGGCCGTGAGGCGGACGTTTATATAGCTGTTAATGATAATTAACGTTTGCAAAGATAGGCTTTTTGGGGCAAAATTCCAAATTATGGGGACTCATTTTGAGCGATAATTTGCAGAATTCATTTTAATCCATTACTTTTGCGCAACTATACATAGCAAAATAGTGTACATTATATAAATAAAAAGATTATGAACGTAAAGACTATTCTTAGTGCCATCGCGTTGATGGCTGTTGCTGTTCAGGGCTTTGCAGAAGATGCTGCAGAGGAGCAGAAGCATTGGACAAAGACCGGTAACGCCAGCCTTCAGTTCACACAGGGTTTCGTGTCAAAGAACTGGTATAAGGGCGGCCAGTCAAGTTTCACTTTGCTTGCTACAGGTGATTATACTTTTAACTACAAGAACGAGAAGTTTACTTGGGACAACCATCTTGAGGGTAAGCTCGGCTTCATCAATGCTTCAAGCCAGTACCGCAAGTTCATCACCAACAACGACCTCTTGAAGTGGACCTCTAAGATCGGCTATGAGGCAGGTCATAACTGGTATTATACTCTCCAGGCCATCGGCCAGACTCAGTTCGCAACTGGCTGGAAGGACAATGGTGCTGATGCTGAACCAACGGAGATCTCTAAGTTCTTTAACCCTGCTTACTTCAACCTTTCTCTCGGTATGGACTGGAAGAAGGAGACCGAAAAGGTAAACTGGACGGTCTATATCTCTCCATTGGCTTACAACCTTGTTTATGTAGGTGATCCTTTGCGTGATTTCCGCGGGGTTAATGGTGGTGATGCTGTACCAATGTCTGGTCGTATCGATGGTACTGCATTCGGCTTGAAGCCAGGCGACTTCAATATGTACGACCTTGGTGCCACCGCTAAGGCAGGTATGGTGTGGAAGGCTTGCAAGTACCTCACCTGGACTTCACAGGCTACCTATTTCTCACCACTTTACAACTGTGGTAAGTATAAGGACAATGGCTACACCCGCCTCGAGTGGGAGAACACCTTCGATATGCCACTCAACAAGTTCTTCTCAACCAAGATCTATACCCATCTTCGTTTCGATGACTCTGTAGGTCCTCAGAACAAGGCTAAGGGTTGGAACTACTTCCAGTTCACTGAGCTCCTCAGCTTCGGTATTTCTTACAACTGGTAATCACTTCCCTGAAAGATATAATTTGACCACTCCTGCAATAGCATTTTGTCGCGGGAGTGGTCTTTTTTACATACTCTTTTGTCTAGATATGGTCGTGCTAAAAATATGCAACAGCGGTAGTATAATTATACATTCTGTTATTCGCCATTTTTCGGCAAAAAACAGAAAACGGCTGTGAACCTCTCATTTTCTCACCAAAAATCCCCTTTTTCTCGGTCATTAAGTCATTAGTCATTAAGGATTGAGGAAAAGGGGGGAGGGGGATAAAATAGAGATATAATATTATATATAATATTATATCTCTATTTTATAAGGGAAATCCGCCCGCTTAAACACTAATGACTAATGACTTAATGACATGCAGTTTTGTTGAATATTTATTTGTAAAAAATATTTGGGCAATGTCTTGC
>JAZUIL010000119.1:0-5406 GCA_045642245.1 Bacteroidales bacterium | reverse complement strand
CATCCAGCGCATGAAATGCTGGAAACGAATCTTGGAGGTATCCCAGTCGAAGAGTGGAGAGTCGTGGATGGCGCGCCAGGTAAGCCAGGGGCCTAACGGCGCTAGCACAAGAGATGAGGGCCAGATACCGAACCATGGCTCCATGTTGCCATCTTTGGCAGCCTGATAACCTGTGTTGTCGATGATGTAGTAGAAAATGAAGAAGAGGACACCAGTGATGAGTGGTACACCCATACCGCCTTTGCGGATGATGGCACCCAGTGGAGCACCAATGAAGAAGAAGAGCAGACAGGCGATAGAGAGCGAGAACTTACGATGGATCTCCATTGCGTGGTAATTGATGTTCTTGCGCTCGAAGGTCTGCATCTCCTGCTGTATAGCGAAGGTCGAAACCACGTTTTGTGACTTTGACTGCGCTTTGTGTACCACCTGTTCCATTTGTGATGGCACGAGGCTGGCATAGATTGAGTCGAGATTGATAGGTGCAGCCATGTGCTGCTTGCTATTCTCCGAAGCTTTCTTGGTTTTAGAATCTGTCTCAGCCACATATGCTCCGGTGACATCGGCAAAGTAGGCGCTGTCGTTGCGCTGCTTGTCGTAGATCTGGCTGAAATAGACTTGCGCTTTGAGTCGCTGACCGTAGCCGTAGTCGATGGAGTCAATACGCTGATTGAGTGAATCGACGGAATGGGTAAGCTGTGCGAGGTTCTTACCTACGTGACGATCTGCAATGGCCTCCTCGTCAGTGCGTTCGAAGTCATTGTCGTAAAGTACGTAGATCTCTTTCTCAGAGAACGACTCACGACGATATTTCGGTTGATTGTTGTTGTTGCGTCGATTGCGGTCATTCTCCTTGAACGTACCTACCTGTTCGCCACTCCAGAGAGTGAGCTTGAGGTGACGACCGGTTTCTGCCATAGAGATACGTGCACTGTCGGCAGTAGTGACGATGGCATCCTCGATGTTATAGCCTTCGAAGATATAGATGGTCACGCCATAGAGGAGACCGGTGTCGAAATCCTTATGATCGACGTAGATGTTGTAGTTGTTGATCTCCTTGTAGAACACACCCTCAGGAATCTCGAGCTCAGGCGACTTATGCTTGATGCCGAGGAGGATAGAATACATCTTCGTGTTAGCATACGGCAGGACACGATCCTGGAAGAAGAACGTGCCGATGGCCAGTATGACCATGAAGATGGTGAGCGGTCGCATGATACGGAGCAAGGAGACTCCGGATGCCTTCATCGCCAATAACTCAAGACTCTCACCTAAGTTGCCGAAAGTCATGAGCGAGGCGAGGAGGATACCCAATGGTAAAGCCATAGGGACAAACGTCAGCGCCGCATAGAAGAAGAGTTCTGCAAGCACGTCAACTCCCAGACCTTTACCCACGAGATCTCCAACATAACGCCATAGGAACTGCATCAACACGATGAAGAGGCAGATAAAGAACGTCATGAGGAAGAGCGGGATGAAAGTCTGCAGCATGAACGTATATATGCGCTTGATTTTCATTCTCTTCTTGTTTTTTAGTTTTAGACAGAAGAACAAAAGAACATATTGATAAGTCTTATGATCTTATGTTCTTCTGTCAAAAGATTATTAGTTGAGCGCCTTCTCGATAGCTTCAGCGATAGCCTCACCACGGAGATCACGACCAAGGATAGTGCCATCAGCACCGAGGAGCATGATGTGTGGAATGCCCATGATACCATACTTCTCTGTTGGAGAATTCTCACGGCCACCAGCAAAGATCACTGGCCAGCTGATAGGAAGCTCGCCCATAGCTTTCTGAGTGTCTTCAACGCCATCTTCCCAAACTGCGATACCTACGAAGTTCACCTGATCCTTATACTTCTCAGCGTACTGTGAGAGATAGTTGGTGATTTCGCGACGGCATGGACCACACCAAGAAGCCCAGAAGTCTACGATGACAGGCTTGCCCTGAGCTACGATGTCGCTCAACTTAGCTGGCTCACCAGTGGTAGCGTTGCTACCCTCGATGTCGATATACTGAGTACCTGTACCAGTAGCTGCTGCAGCAATCTTAGAGTTGGCAATACGCTGGATACGAGTGTCGTTCTTGATCAGATCACTAGCCTTTGCAAGAGCTGCAGAGAGAGCGTCTCCGTCCATCTCATAAGCAAGGTTGGTGAAACACTGGAGACCAAGAGAGTCATTGGTATGACGCTCGTAAACCTCGTTCATGATCTTCATGTAGAGAGCGTCCTGCTCCTCAGCATTATCCATGTGGCGGATTACTACCATCATGCTGTCGAGGTATGCAGCGTCCTCTGCAGTGGTTGGAGCCTTCTGCTGCTGAGTACAGCTGGTCATAGCAGCAATGGCAGCAAGTGCGGCAAAGAAAAACTTTTTCATATTTATTATTATATAATGTGTAAAAGGCAAGTGAAATGATTACTCAATCAAGAGAAGGTCTGCACCTTCGAGGACATTGTCACCCTTTTGAACATAGACAGCCTTAACAACGCCATCCTTACCACAGTTGATATTATTCTCCATCTTCATAGCCTCAAGTACTACAGCGCAGTCAGCAGCCTTGACAGCTTGGCCAACGGTGACGTTGACGCTGAGGACCGTGCCAGGAAGTGGAGACTTGGTAGCACCTGCAGCACCAGCAGCAGGACGTGGAGCTGGAGCCGAAACAGGAGCAGTAGGAGCAGCTGCAGGACGTGCAATGACTGGCTTTGGCTTCTCAGCCTTTGGAGCCTCTGCGAGTTCTACGGTATAGGCGTTGCCATTAACCTCGACCTCTACATTCTGTCCGTTGATGTCCTTGACGGCTACCTCGTACTGGTTGCCGTTGAGTTTTAGTTTATAGGTTTTCATCGATTATCGTTGATAATTAATATTTCCAGAAAATGCTGATTAGAATCTTCTGATCGGAGACTTCTTCTGATTGTTACCAGCACCAGTCCATGCCGAAGCTGAAGGAGCAAGAGTCAGAACTCCCGACTCCTGGTCATGCATACCATCTTCATTGAGGAAAAGACCTACTGCGATGATTGCTGCGAGTTCCTCCTCGTTGGTGATGCTGTCTTTAGCCTCCTGACGTGCCTTGTTAGCCTGAGCGCGACGATCATTGACCTGCTCGATCTGCTTCTTACGATGGAACATCTTCATAATCTGAAGACCACACCATGCCAGCAATGGATAGAGGTACTTGAAGCTGAGGAAAAGAATTACCAGAGCACAGAATACCACACCCATGGAGATGATTGCCATCATCCAGCCGATAGGGTCCTGCTCACCGAAGCGATCTGCATTACTAGCCAATGCTGGAGTGAATACTGCTGAAAGGAGAGCTCCCAAAATGATTACTTTCTTCATATAATATTTGTAATTATTCCCCTCCCTCGATGGGAGGGGTTAGGGGTGGGTTCTCTCTTTTACAGAGGAAGATTATCATGTTTCTTTGCAGGATTCTCTACACGCTTGTTATGCAGCTTCTCGAGAGCGCGGATCACGCGGAAACGGGTGTTACGTGGCTCGATGACATCATCGATGTATCCCTTATGTGCAGCATCGTATGGATTGCAGAAGAGATCCTCGTACTCCTTCTTCTTCTCTGCGATCACCTGAGCCTTAGCCTCTGGTGTCTCGGCAGCCTTGAGCTCCTTGCCATAGAGTTCCTCTACAGCACCACCAGAACCCATTACTGCGATCTCTGCTGATGGCCAAGCGTAGTTCACGTCGCCACGGAGCTGCTTACAGCTCATTACGATGTGCGAACCACCATAAGACTTACGCAAGGTAACAGTAACCTTTGGTACAGTACTCTCACCATAAGCATAGAGAAGCTTAGCACCATGGTCGATTACACCGTTGTACTCCTGACCGGTACCTGGCAAGAAGCCTGGTACGTCAACGAGAGTTACGAGTGGAATATTGAATGCATCGCAGAAACGTACGAAACGTGCAGCCTTGCGTGAAGCGTTAGAGTCGAGACAGCCTGCCATTACCTTTGGCTGGTTAGCTACAACACCTACTGACTGGCCGTTCATGCGAGCGAAACCTACGATGATGTTCTTGGCCCAACCTGAGTGTACCTCGAACATCTCGCCGTTATCCACGATCGATGCGATGACCTGATACATGTCGTAAGCCTGGTTAGCTGACTCTGGGATGATCTCGTTGAGAGTGTCGTCCATGCGATCGATAGGATCGGTGCACTCTACGCGTGGAGCCTCCTCCATGTTGTTCTGTGGGAGGTATGAGAGCAAGGTGCGGATCATCTGGATGGCCTCCTCCTCGTTCTCTGCTGCGAAGTGAGCGACACCTGACTTGGTAGCGTGAACTGAAGCGCCACCGAGGCTCTCCTGATCGACTACCTCGCCAAGGACTTCCTTGACGACTTTAGGACCGGTGAGGAACATGTACGAGGTGTTCTTGACCATCAGGACAAAGTCGGTGAGAGCTGGAGAGTAAACCGAACCACCTGCACAAGGACCCATGATAGCTGAGATCTGTGGAATCACACCTGATGCGAGGATGTTACGCTCGAAGATCTCACCGAAGCCTGCCATAGAAGCGATACCTTCCTGGATACGTGCACCACCAGAGTCGTTGAGGCCAATGACAGGAGCGCCTACACGCATAGCCATATCCATGATCTTACAGATCTTCTCTGCCATGGTGACGCTGAGCGAACCACCTGAAACGGTGAAGTCCTGTGCGAAGAGGAAGACGAGACGTCCGCCAATGGTAGCCGAACCGGTTACGATGCCATCACCGAATGGATGGCTCTTGTCGGTGCCGAAATTGGTGCAACGGTGGATGAGGAACATATCAGTCTCCTCGAAGGAACCTGGATCGACGAGTGCTTCGATACGCTCACGAGCGGTCTGCTTGCCTTTGGCATGCTGAGCCTCAATGCGCTTCTCTCCACCACCCATACGAGCGGTCTCGCGGTTTTTGATCAGCTCCTGTATTTTCTGAAGTTGAATAGACATATTTCTTTGTAAAAGCTGTAAATACTAAAATTTACGAATAATCAATTAATATTTTGAATAATGTGTGGTACATTATTACTCCTCGTCCTCCTTGATGTTGTGATAAACGGCTGTTACGTCGTCATCCTCATCAAGCTTGTCGAGAAGCTTGTCGAGAGTGACGCGCTGCTCCTCAGTAACAGCCTTGGTGTCGTTAGCAAAGCGGATGAACTCTGCGCTGACGATCTCAAAGCCGTTCTCCTCGAAGTAGCTCTGCATCTGAGCGTAAGCTTCAGGCTCACCCTCTACAGTGAGGGTGTTCTCCTCCTCGTCGAGGTTGATCTCCTCTACGCCGAAGTCGATGAGCTCCAACTCGAGCTCCTCCATGTCAACACCTTCCTTGTTCTTGACGGTGAAGACAGCCTTGCGGGTAAAGAGGAATGAGAGAGAA
>JAZUIL010000118.1:0-5742 GCA_045642245.1 Bacteroidales bacterium | reverse complement strand
GCAGAAAACTACGTACCTTTGCCGCATGAGAATAGCCATTATAGGTGCTGGCGCCGCCGGATGTTTCTGCGCCGTGAATGTGAAGCGTATGCTTCAAAGTGCACAGGTTGACGTGTATGAAGCCAACCAGAAGCCGTTGGCCAAAGTGGCCATTACGGGTGGCGGACGCTGCAATCTGACCAATACCTTCCGCGATGTGAAGAGCCTCCAGCAGGTCTATCCGCGTGGTCATAAGCTGATGAAGCGCCTCTTCCACCAGATGGATCAGAATCAGCTGATGGCCTGGTGGGAGCAGCAAGGCGTACGACTCACTGTGCAGGATGATCAGTGTGTCTTTCCGGCCAGTCAGGATGCGATGGAGATCGTCAATACGCTGTTATTAGCGATGAGGCGAGAAGGCGTTGTCCTTGCGTGTGGTCAGCGCGTCACAGAAATTAAGGTAGAGCCAGTCAACAACTCCTCACTCCTCACTCCTAACTCCTCACTAAGCGAAGCGCCTAACTCCTCACTAAAATATCGCGTCAGCACGGAGTGCAAAAGCGATATTTACGACGCTGTAGTCGTCACGACAGGCGGCTCTCCGAAAGCCTCTGGCCTCAACTTTTTGGCACCTCTGAATCTGACGATGGAAGCGCCTGTTCCTTCGCTCTTTACGTTCAAGATCGTCGATCCGATCACCGAACTGATGGGGGTGGTCGTCGAGAATACCGTAGCCACACTGGCTGGTACGAAATTCAAAGCGGAAGGTCCGTTGCTGATCACTCACTGGGGGATGTCTGGTCCTGCCATTCTGAAGCTCTCTAGCCAGGCGGCCAGACATCTGGCAGACAACGATTACAAGGCGCAGCTGAACGTCAACTGGCTCAACGGTCAGAACGAGGACGAGGTGCGCGAACAGCTGGAGTCACTCCTCATCGAACATCCACAGAAACAGATCGGATCAGTGCATCTCACCACCGATCAGAAACTCAAATCTGGAGCCTCCTCGCCTCTTACGACCCGTATGTGGAACTATCTGCTCCTGAAGAGTGGGATCACGCCAGAAAGACGCTGTGCAGAGGTCGGAAAGAAGCAGCTTAACAAGCTGGCTTCGATATTGACCTGCGACACATATCAGATCTCCGGACAGAGCCGATTCAAGGAAGAATTCGTGACCTGTGGAGGCGTTGCATTAAGTAATATCGATAGCAACACACTTGAATCTAAGGAATTTCCGAATCTATACTTCGCCGGAGAGGTATTGGACGTCGATGCCATCACTGGCGGATTCAATTTGCAAGCGGCTTGGACGATGGGATACGTAGTAGCTAAAGATTTGGCTAAATGATATGTCTACTTTACTATGCTACGTATTTTCATACTAAAAATTTTGATTTCTAACATTCCTCAGTCCACCGTTTATTAAAATATTGTATCTTTGCGCCGAAAATTTGAGCTTTTTTATGACTTTTCATCGGTTTTTCTCATAGAAAGAATCGAATTTATAGCTTACAATTGATCGCAAATTCTAATAACTAAAACAAATACAATCCATGTTCAAAAGTTTCCAGGGATCTCATGTAATTGATTCCTACCACAAGAACAAGGCGAAGAAGCGTTTCAAGATGGACGCCTACATCAAGGCTATCATCGCAGCTATCGTTTCTATCATCATCGCCTGCCTTCCTACCGAGTCGCTTGGCATTGCCAACCTCGATGCTGTTCAGCAGCGTGTGATCGCAATCTTCGTGTTTGCTGCAGTCATGTGGCTCACCGAGGCTATTCCTTCATGGTGTACTTCAGTACTCATCATCGTGGTGATGCTGTTTACCATCTCAAACAACTGTCTGACACCATTTGCTGGTGTTGAGGGTGCTACTTACGTACCTTACAAGAGCATCATGGCTTGTTTCGCTGATCCTACCATCCTCCTCTTCATCGGTGGTTTCGTATTGGCTATCGGTATGACCAAGACCAAGCTCGACGTAGTGCTTGCCAAGAAGCTTCTTGCTCCATTCGGCACCAAGCCTGCTACTGTTCTCATGGGCTTCATCATGGTAACTGCACTCTTCTCTGCATTCGTTTCTAACACCGCTACTGCAGCTATGATGCTTGCTTTCTTGGCTCCTGTACTTCGTGCTATGCCAGAGGGTTCTAAGGATCGTGTAGCACTTGCAATGGCTATCCCTATCGGTGCTAACATCGGTGGTATCGCTACTCCTATCGGTACTCCTCCTAACACCATCGTTCTCGGTTATATGAACGAGAGCATGGGTATGGCTGTAGGCTTCGGTGAGTGGATGCTCAAGATGGTTCCATTCGTTATCATCCTCCTCTTGGCTGCATGGATGCTCCTCCGCATCATGTTCCCATTCCAGCAGAAGGAGATCAAGCTTCAGATCGACGGAGAGTTCGAGTCAACCGCTCACTCACACATCGTTATCTGGACCTTCCTTATCACCATCTTCCTCTGGTGTTTCGCTAGCGTAGACTTCTCTTCTATCGGCCTTCCACAGGTGGCTTGGAACCTCGGTTTGAACTCTAACATCGTGGCACTCCTTCCTGTTGCCGTATTCTGTGTCACTGGCGTATTCACCAAGCATGACCTCGAGGAGATCAACTGGTCAGTACTCTGGATGGTAGCTGGTGGTTTCGCACTCGGTGTAGCGCTCAACACTACCAAGCTTTCTTCAGTACTCGTTGACGCTATTCCATTCGCAGAGTGGAGTCCACTTCTCGTGATGATCATCTCAGGCCTCGTTTGCTTCGGCTTCTCTAACTTCATCAGCCACTCAGCTGCTGCTTCGCTCTTGACTCCAGTTCTTGGTGTCGTTGCTGGCGCTATGGCAACTGCTGGCAAGCTTGATCAGGGTGGTGTAGCTCAGATGCTCATCGGTGTAGCTATCGCAGCTTCAGTTTCTATGATCCTGCCTATCTCTACTCCTCCAAATGCTATCGCACACTCTACTGGCTTCATCCAGCAGAAGGAGATGATGACCGTAGGTATCATCGTAGGTATCCTCGGCCTCGTTATCGGCTACGCTTGGATGTTCCTCGTATTCTAATTACATTAGATTCAGATTATAAATTGCCCACATTTACTGCAAAGTGAGTATTTGTGGGCAATCGTATTAAATAGCATGATTATGAAAAAGATTTTTTCTTTTGCAGCTGCTCTTTGCATCGCATTGCCTATGATGGCTGCAGAACCAGAGAATAACGTATCTGAGTTCGGTAGCGAGGAGACTCTCGAGTCAGGTTTCATCACCGGAATGCTCAATGAGGCCATCGCTTCTGGCATGGCTCAGGCTCCTGCTGCTGAGAAGGAGATGAAGTATGGTCGCACAGTTACCGACTTCGTTTCTGCTCCTAAGTTCGGTGGCTATGTCATCGGTCGTTATCAGTACAGCGACCAGGACAAGGCTCACGGTGGTGCTGGCTTCAACCAGCGTCTTGTACGTTTCTATGTCGATGGTACTATCCTCAAGGACTTCGCTTATCGCATCCAGATCCAGACCAACAATGACGCTTTCCACATGAAGGATTTCTTCGTAGAGTGGCGTAAGTATAAGTTCGCTCAGATCAAGATCGGTCAGTTCAAGCGCGCTTTCGGTTTTGAGAATCCTATGAATCCTTGGGATATCTCTACTGGCGACTACTCGCTCATGACCAAGTATCTCACCGGTCACAGCGATTATCTCAATGGTGCTAAGGCTGATATCAAGGGTGGCGCTAATGGTGGTCGTGACCTCGGTATCCAGATCCAGGGTGACTTCATGCCAGTGGGTAAGGACAACCACATGCTCTTCCACTATCAGTTGATGGTTTCTAACGGTGGCGGTATCAACGCTAACGATACTGACGGCAAGAAGGACATCACCGGCACCTTCCAGGTTCAGCCAGTTAAGGGCCTCTTCATCGGCTTCTTCGGTTGGAATGGTTCATTCCGTACCGATGGTGTTGACCACTCTCGTAACCGCTATGCTTTCGGTGCTAAGTATGACAAGGATGGCTATATATTCCGTACAGAGTATGCTCACGGCCAGTCAGACCTCGGCAATGCTGATGCATGGTATGTAGTAGGTGGTATTCCTTTCAACGACTGGTTCAAGCTTTCTGCTCAGTATCAGACCGCTCGTATCGGTAAGGAGTGGGGTAATGCACAGCGTATCGTCTCTCTCATTCCTGAGTTCCAGCTCCACAAGAACCTCAAGCTCCAGCTCCAGTACAACTACAACGACTATAGTGGTGCTAAGGACGTTCACTACAATGAGTTCTGGGTTGAGACTTATTTCCGCTTCTAAATCTATCCCTATGTCATTCTGAGCGAAGCGAAGAAACTCGCGAGTGATAGTTTTGTGCGAGATCCTTCACATTCGTTCAGGATGACATATAAGAAATAGACAAAGTTATTTTTCACTTTCCCAATGAAAGACCAACTTTGGAATGCTAACTACTTAAGAGCATGGGGTGCCAACTTCATGCTCTTCTTCTCATTTATGCTGGTAGTGCCGCTGTTGCCAATCTACCTGCAGGAGGAGTTCGGTGCCTCGAAAGACGTCATCGGTATCGTCCTTTCGGGTTACACCGCCGTGGCCATGCTGACGCGTGCTACGAGTGGTTATGTGGTCGATACCTTCCCTCGCAAGCAGATTCTCGTCTTAGGCTTCGTGTTACTCACGGCCTTCTACGTCGGCTATATCGTGGCTGGTTCGCTGCTGATGTTTGCTGTCGTCCGCACCATCCACGGCTTCCCATTCGGCATTGCTACGGTTTCTAACAGTACCGTCGCCATCGACGTCCTGCCATCATCCAGACGCGCTGAAGGTATCGGTTACTACGGCCTTTCGAACAACGTAGCCACCGCCATCTCCCCTACCGTCGGTCTTTGGCTCTATGAAACCTATCATGACTTCGACGTCCTTTTCTGCACCTCTTTATTCTTCGGATTATTAGGTGTGTGGTGTGTGGCAACGATTGAAAGTAAAAAGGATAAAGGAAAAAGGAAAAATAATGATTGCATTGCTCAGAATGAAAAGGAAGTAACAGAAGTCACTAATCATGATTCTTCCCTTTTCCCTTTTCCTTTTTCCTTCTTCAGTTTCGATCGTTTCTTCCTCACCGCCGGCTGGAGCCAAGGCCTGACCATCGCCTCGTTCAGCTTCGCCTACGGCGTCACCAGCACTTACGTAGCCATTTACGGTCGCGAGGAATTAGGACTTACCAGCGGCTCTGGCATCTTCTTTGCGATTCTGGCCTCAGGCTTGTTTATGTCGCGTCTGGTAGGTAGTCGTACGTTGAAGCAAGGAAGAATCCTCTACAACGCTTCTATAGGCACCTGCATCAGTTGTGTAGGTTATCTGCTGTTTGCCATGCTTCACAACGTATGGGGATTCTATGGCTGCGCCTTACTCGTAGGTCTTGGCAACGGCCATCTCTGGCCAGCTTTCCAGAATATGTTTGTCAACCTGGCTCCTGCCAATAAGCGTGGCACCGCCAACGCCTCACTCCTCACCTCTTGGGATCTTGGAGTAGGTCTCGGTGTACTGATCGGCGGATTCTTAGCCGAGAACTACAACTATCACGCCGCTTTCTGGTGCTCGTGGATCATCGAAGTCCTCGGCGTCATCTTCTATTTCGCACACGTCAGAGGTTCTTACAATCGACATAAGCTGGTATAAAACCAGAAAAAGACTTCTTAAAATAGAACAAAGCTTCAAAAAATCACAAAATCAACACTAGGCACGTAGTGTTGACTTCTTT
>JAZUIL010000117.1:0-14291 GCA_045642245.1 Bacteroidales bacterium | reverse complement strand
GAGACTGGTGCACAGCCAACTCTCACCGCAGAGAAGATCCTCTCTTACGAAGGCGTACTCCTCATGAAGCACCTCAACGGTGGTATCAAGAAGGGTGCTCTCACCGCTGAGCAGGCTCAGGCTAAGTTCGATGCATGGAAGACTGCTAAGAACGCTAAGGTTGCTGCTAAGGTTGCTGGTCTCGCTGAGGCTGCTGCTAAGGCTGCTAAGGAGGCTGCTAACGCTGAGGTTGCAGTTAAGAACGCTAAGGCTGAGGCTGTTGCTGCTAAGAAGGCTGCTGAGGCTGCTAAGGCTGCTGAAGAGGCTGCTGCAAAGGCTGCTGAGGAAGCTGCTGCTGAGGCTCCTGCAGAGGAGGCTCCAGCTGAGGCTTAATTTTGTTGAATTAGAGATTCAATAAAAGTACAGCGTCGGGATCTGTTTTGTCGGGTTCCGGCGCATTTTTCTTTACGCCCCCTTAACTTATTATTTTATACATTACCTATTTTATCAGATGAAACAGAGACTCTTCTTTCTGGCTCTTTCCGCTTTGAGCTTGTTTACTGCTGTTGCTCAGCAGAAGTATGAGATTGGCAATCCAAATAATGCAGCTCATAGTTATCTCAACGACTATCATCCACTCAAGGAATATATTAATTATGAGAAATATCCGAACTTTAAGCTCGGTATTGGTACTACGGTCAATGATTATCTTAATCCAAATAGCCTTGTTGGTGGTCTTACTAACGATAACTTCACAGAGACTGTGGCAGGTAATGCCATGAAGATGGCCAGTTGTGTGGATAGTAATGGTAATATGAATTTCACAACAGTTACCAACTATGTCAATGCCGCAACAGAAGCAGGACTTAGCGTCTATGGTCATACACTGGCATGGCACTCTCAACAGGCAGTTGGTTGGTTGCGTAATCAGATCAAAGATAAACCAGATCCTAACGATAAGGATGCGCAGTCTACCTTGGTAAAGATCGCGTCGAAGGACTTTACTGCAAAGTCTGATCAGAGTGTTGGTTGGTCATCAGATAAGTCTGAATACGGATATAGCATTTCTTTTTCTTCTACTGATGGTATGAAGATTAACACTACCAAGATGTGTGCTAACTTCTGGGATGTTCAGTTCCAGGGAGTGACAAATCTCACTCTTGAAACTGGTGCCACCTATAAGGCAACTTTCAAAATACGCGGTTCTGAAGCAGGAAAATTACACACAAAACTTGGCAGTTTCTCGACAAACGGTGTTTATGCAGAGGTTCCATTTACTACAGAATGGAAGGATGTAGAAATCGTATATGATAATTCTGAGGGTGGCGAATTCATGCTGATGCAGTGCGGTGACTTCGTAGGTGATATCTACGTGAAGAGTGTTGTCATTGAAAAAGAACAGAAAGGTAAGTTAATTCCTTTGACTCATGAAGAAAAAGTCGAGGCACTTACTGCTGCTATGGAGAAGTGGATCAAAGGTATGATGGAAGCTTGCGGTGGCAAAGTGAAGGCTTGGGATGTTGTCAATGAGGCTATCGGAGGAGACGGCGATGATGGCGAAGGTAATTATAATTTGCAGCATGCCAAGGAGTATAAGCCAGGTAATAATACCTCATGGGACGTTGGTGGCGATGCTTTCTACTGGCAGGATCACATGGGAGACCTTGAGTATGTTCGTACAGCTGTTCGTCTGGCTCGCAAGTATGGACCGGAGGATATCAAGCTCTTTATTAATGACTATAATCTTGAGTCAACTTGGGATGATAACAAGAAGCTAAAGTCTCTCATCAATTGGATCAAGAAGTGGGAAGCTGATGGCGAGACCGTAGTTGACGGTATTGGTACTCAGATGCACATCTCTTATTTCCGTAACAAAGCTGATCAGGATCGTCAGAAGAAACATATCACTCAGATGTTTGAATTAATGGCAGCTTCAGGCAAGCTCGTCCGTGTTTCTGAGTTTGATATGGGTGTGGCTGAAAAGCAGTTCGGTACTGCAATCAAGACTGCTAATATCACTGCAGAAGACGAGAAGGCTATGGCTGATTACTATCAGTGGATTTACGAGGAGTATCTCCGTATCATTCCAGCTGATCAGCAGTGGGGTATCTGTCAGTGGTGTCCTACAGACTCTCCTGCCAACAGTGGCTGGCGTGCTGGCGAACCTGTAGGTTATTGGACACTCGACTACTATCGTAAGCCTGCTTATGCTGGTGTTGCTGAAGGTCTTGGTGGCGTGGTTTACAATAGTAACGACAATAGTATTGATGCCGTAGGTATTGATAAGACTTCTTTGAATGAAGAAATCTTTGATATCCATGGCCATCGAGTATCAGGCTCTTTGCAGGAGCTTCCTTCTGGCTTCTATGTCATTGGAGGCCAAAAGGTCGTAAAGTAATATGCGTTTAGTCATACTGTTCTCCTTCCTCCTTGTACAGAGTAGTTTACTCTCTGCTCAGGTAGTTTCTCATGTCGAGCGTATCATGTTCTACAACGTGGAGACCGCTTTCTGGCCGCTCGATGATCCTGAACGTGAAGATGATGAGTTTACTGCTGGAGGTGCTAGACATTGGTCGTTTACCAGGCTTCGCAATAAGTTGAATCATCTCTCGCGTGTCATCCTGGCAGCCGGAGATGGTCGTGTTCCGATGCTGGTCGGTTTGGCAGAGGTCGAAGGAGACAGTGTGATGAACTATTGGACGCATCGCACTCCGCTGCGAAAGACCGGATATAAGTATATTGTTACACAGGGTCCTGATGTCCGAGGTATCCAGACGGCTTTGTTGTATCATCCGTCTTCTTTCCGCCTGCTGCATCATGAGGCATATACGGTACCGATGCCGGAAGGAGAGCGACCTACACGCCAGCTCTTGCATGCTGCGGGTTTGATTGCTTCGGGAGATACCTTAGACGTCATTGTGGTGCATCAACCGTCCCGTCTTGGAGGCGTCGAACAGACACAAGCAAAACGCGATGCTGCTCGCACCACGCTTCTCCATGTGGCAGACAGTCTTTCGGCCGTCCGCATACATCCTAATATTATAATGATGGGAGATATGAATGAGAATCCTCGCGAAGCTGTCTTGCAGCAGGATGGAGTCTCGTATACCAATCTCATGTATCCGTTGTACGAACAGATGCAGCAGTCTCCCTCAGCTTATGGCACACACAAATACCATGGCGAATGGTCATTGATCGACCATTTCATCGTTCATCCTGACTTACTTGATGAAAAGGCCAGCGTACATCTCTCTGATTCACGTATTTTCAGCCTTCCATTCATGATGACTGATGATGTTACCTATCAGGGAAAGCGTCCATTCCGCACCTATTACGGTTATCGTCACGAAGGCGGTTATTCGGACCATCTTCCTATTATTGTGGATCTTCAGATAGCCGAATGATCTGTATCAGGAGTATCTTTCGGATATACGCTTAGCCTCATTCCATATCTCATCTCTCAGTATATCAGGCTCCATTACCTCTACGTCGGCTCCCTGGCTCAGTAAGTGTAGCATCAGGTCTCTCGTTGGCCGACAGGTAATTGTGAAGTCTGATATCTCATCGCTGATCCGGCTTTCTTTCTGCGAATCGTGCAGCGGCGCTGTACGCAGATAGTCGCGACCTACACCATATGCACGTACTCTGATGGTTTGTGGCAATTGTTCTCCCACATATACACCAAAACTATGAGCAAAGTGCAGACGAGGAGAGAAGTCTGCTTCTGGTGTGAACGGACATTTGGTCTTAGGCTCCAGAGCCACGATACGGTCGAGTGCAAATGTCTGTAGGTGGTCGCGATGATCTTTTCGAGCCAGCAGATACCATCTGTGATGATCGTGTTTCAGGCAATAGGGGTCAATGTGACAGGTGTAGGGCTCTGCATCGGTGAACTTCTGATACTTCATTTCCAGCGAATAGCCATTGCGGAAAGCATCTACAATCAGGTCAAAATGTTCGATACCACTTGGTGGCGCTTCGAGAAGGATGCGGTCACGAACTTCCTGTTGCTCACGGCCGAGGCTACTGATACTGAATGATGAAATCAGCCAGTCAGAGATTTTCGAATCACCCTGATTGGCAATGTAATATTTGTTGGTCCTTCTGTCGCAGGCAATCTCCAGGTTAAGGAGTTCTTCTGTTGAGTTTCGAAGATCTACGAATGTCTTTCTTGGCAGATTGCTTTTGATAGCGAATTCACTCTCGAGCCATTTCTTCCTGATTTCTTCCAGTGTCAATCTTTTATCTCTCTGTAGGACTCTCACCAGCCATAGACAAGCCAGCATACGGTTCTTCTGAATGTGATCGCGCATGATATTCTATTTTGATTGAAGATTTTTCGGTTCGTACTGCAAAAATAAGGACATCCTTCGGCCTTTACAACTATCCTTGTACTTTTTTCCCGCACAGGATACTATTCTTCTTATTTTGGCTAGTCAAGTTGGCAGAATCCGATAATTAGTATGTCCGATATGAATAACATCTTCATAGGTTGGGGGAGCAATACATATTCTTATTAACTTTGCCGAAAACCATACGATTTATGCCACTCCTTTACTTATATCGCCTCATTTATCCTCGGACTTCGGTCAGCCAGCAATATCTGCACGATCGGTTCAAGAGTCGATGGGTTGTCATTACGGGTGCCTCTAGTGGCATCGGTAAGGCGCTGGCATTACGTCTCATCGAAGCAGGAGCCAATCTCTTCCTCATCGCCAGGAATAAAGAAGTGCTGCAAGAGCTTTGTGAAAAAGCCATCGTGCAGGGTAGTCAGGCTTTCTATAGTTCCACTGATCTGCGTGATAGGGAAGCACTGGATCAACTGGCCAACGAACTGCGAGAGAAACTTCCTCGCGTTGATTATCTGTTCTGCAATGCGGGTAAGTCCATTCACCGCTCTGTAGTAGATGCCAAGGAGCGCTTGCATGATTATGATCGTACGATGGACGTCAATTATCGCTCATTAGTAGCCTTGTCCTTGTCGCTTCTTCCGTTACTTGGAGAGGGTCGAACGTCCGGCCCGAAAGGTCAGATTATCTATACCTCATCGGTCAGTACGCTCTATCCGTCGGCCCCTGGATGGTCGGCTTATCATGCTTCTAAGAGTGCGGCTAATGTGTGGTGTGAGACGGCCGATGCAGAATTGTCTAAAGAGGGAATTCGCGTTAAGATCGCCTATATGCCATTGGTGCATACCCCGATGTCTGATGTGAATCCTGATTATGTGCATCTTCCAGCTTATACGGCCGATGATGCCGCCTGCATCCTGCTTCGTCTGGCCATGAGCAACAGTCATAGTAATAAACCATGGTGGGCCTCACTCACAGCGCCTTTAGCTGCGCTGTTCGCGCCTGTCGTCCGTTTTGTCTACCGTCACTTATGATTACACTCATGACTCCGTTGCGTCTTGCAGCGTTCATTTATCCGGATCGTACGGCGGTAGTATCTGAAGACCAGCGTTTGACCTATCGCATGTTCTATCAGCAAGCCAGAAGACTCGCTTGCATCATGCAGTCAGAATATGATCTGCATTCACACATGACCGTTGGTCTCCTTTGTCGCAATCATCTTGTTTCTGCACTGCTGATTCCGGCTTTGTCACGGTTAGGCGTCCATGTCCGGATGCTTAATACCGATATTCCGGCCATGCAGATGTCTTCTTTGCTCGATAGTCACTATTGTCTGCTGATCTATGATGAAGAGGTCAAGGACCGATGTCTGCCAGCAGAACTTCCTTGTCCGGTCGTCTCCACTGAGGAGTTGGCACGAAAGCTTTCTGAGACATTTGAACTGCAGGACCACCTCCCATTGTTTCATAGTTGTGCACGTATCTCTGTCTTTACGGGAGGATCAAGTGGTAATTATAAGACGGCATCGCGTCGTATGGGAGTGATACAGTATTTCTCTCCTTTCTGGGCATTGCTCAAGGAGATACGTATCCATCGTTATCACAGCGTGCTGATAGCCTTGCCGTTTTATCATGGTTTTGGCTTGTCTACACTCATTGTTTCCTTGCTGTTGGGTAAGAAAATCTGCCTTCATCGCCATTTTGACTGTAGTTCGGTACTTCATACTATACAGGAGGAACAAATTGAGGTCTTGCCTGTCGTTCCTGCCATGTTGTCGCGATTGTGGCAACAGCCTGATGCAGAAAGTCAGCTACGCTTTGTGAAGTGTGTCCTTTGTGGCGGTGACCGACTGGAAAAACCTGTAGTCGACCAGACACAACAGCGGCTCGGTCAGGTCCTTTATAATCTCTATGGTACGTCAGAAGCAGGTTTCCTCATGTTGGCCACCCCGACGGATCTCATGCAGGAGAATACCATCGGACGTCCTATCTTCGGCGTGAAGTGTGAAATTCGTCAACCGGATGCTAATGGTGTCGGTCAGCTTTGGGTACGTTCCGGGTGGGCTATGACTGGACAAAAGAATCAGTGGCAGAATACTGGAGATTTGGTGAGTCGTGATTCTACAGGCCTTTATTACCATCATGGCAGAGCTGATCGTATTGTGGTTTGTGGCGGAGAGAACGTCTCGCTCGATCATGTCGAACGAGTCTTGTCTTCACATCCTTCTGTCTGTGCAGCCATGGCTTATGCTGTCGCATCCGATTCTTTCGGACAGACAATACATGCGAAGATCGAATTAGATCCTGCCGTAGCATCTGTCAGTGAAGAACAGCTACAGCAGTGGCTCCGAACACGACTCTCACGTGCAGAAATGCCACATCAGATTAACTTCGGACAGATTGGGATTCTCTCTACGGGAAAGCGTTCTCGAGAGGTTTAGTATTAATACATATATATAATATGATACAGAGTTTACAAGGTATAACACCAAAGATCGCACCAACAGCTTTCATTGCAGAGACTGCGGCTGTGATAGGTGACGTCGTTATCGGAGAGGAGTCATCGGTATGGTATAGCGCTGTCGTTCGTGGTGATGTCAATAAGATCCGCATAGGAGATAGAGTCAGCATACAAGACTGTTCTTGTCTGCATTGCTCCGACAACGATGCATGGATCGAGATTGGCAATGATGTGACTGTCGGTCACAACGTGTGTCTGCATGGCTGTAAGATCGAAGATAATGTCCTCATCGGAATGGGAAGTACTGTACTTGATAATGTGCATGTCTGCAGCGGTTCGATCGTCGCGGCCGGAGCATTGGTCCTTGCAGGGACGCAGATCGGACCGGGAGAACTATGGGGTGGTGTGCCAGCGAAATTGATCAAGACATTGTCTCCAGAGGCCATCGATCGCATCATCACACCGTTGCCAAAACACTATCAGTATTGGACTAAAGAGTATCTCAAAGCCACGGGAAACGAGGAGTAAAGCCTTTCGAGGTGAAGATTTTACTGGCAAACCGACCGTAAAGACGAAATAATTGCATAAAAATTTGGAAACCTCGGTCAAAATAACTATCTTTGCACCCGCTTTGCCGAAGTGGCTCAGTTGGTAGAGCAACGCATTCGTAATGCGTGGGTCACGGGTTCGAGTCCCGTCTTCGGCTCAAAGAAATGTAAAGGGATTTAATGTATATATAATGGCACAGCCCGTGAGGGTAGTGCCATTATTGTTTTTTTGAGCGTGATGTATTACTACTTTCTGAGACAATTTCTTTGACAACGTTGTCAAAACTTGGAGATATCAGATAAAGTCTCTATCTTTGCACCAACAAAAGATTATTAACCTGGCTTTAGCCTATAAAACTAACTATTATGAAGATCATTGGTAACATTATTTGGTGGATATTTGGAGGCCTTCAGGCTGCTATCGGATACTTTACAGGCAGCTTGGCCATGGCAGTTACGATCATTGGTATTCCTGTGGCAATGCAGACCTTTAAGATCGGCTTGCTATGCCTGTGGCCATTCGGATCAGAGGTGAAGAGTACCGATTGCCCTCCTGGCTGCATCCGCATTCCGCTCAATTTCCTCTGGATCATCTTCGGTGGTCTCTGGTCGTGGTTGGTCCATATGTTCTTCGGCCTCTTGCTCTGCATCACTGTCATAGGTATCCCATTTGGTAAGCAGCATTTCAAGTTGGCTGGCTTGTCATTGACCCCTTTCGGCAAGGATGTAATCCTCAAGTTCTGATACATTGATTAGTTATCTTCAATAATCTTTATTTGGGGATTTCTGGTTCTTGTTTAGTCCATAAAAAAGTCCATACAAATTTGTACGGACTTTTTTGTTATTATTATTTCTGCTTCTCTGCAAAGTCCATGATGACTTGCGAAGCTTCCATATAGTCGTCTGTAAGGGTGAGCTGTAGCTGGTTGTAGGTGCCGAGCTCGTGTAACTGCTGTATCATGTTGTACACAGGTACTTTCTCCGTCCAGTACTTGGAATTGAGGAACACCATAGGAGAGTTGACGCCAAGGGTGTTGTACTGGTTCTGCAATGCATCCTGGAAGATCTCCTGAATAGTGCCAGCGCTGCCAGGCGAGTAGATAATGCCGGCGTAAGCGATGGTAAGGAGTGTGTCTTCACGAATGCTGTTGTCAAAGAGTTTGGCAATATGTGTAGCAAATGGATTGCTTGGTTCGTGGCCATAGAGCCACGTAGGGATGCTGAGGCTGTAGTAGCCGCGGAGGTGTGGGTATTTCTGTAGGACTTCGAACGATCGCTCGAAGTATTCCTTATCATGCTGCGATGGCGCCTGACGAAGAATCTCGACGGCATCGAGCATCTCTGCTTCGGTTCTGCCTGCTAACATGCCTCCAAGATTTGTTGCTTCCATGGCTCCAGAGCCGCCGCCAGAACACATGAGGAAGCCATGCTCGGTGAGGCGCTTGCTCAGTCGCACAACGTCGAGATATGACTCGTCGATGCGTAACATGGCATTGCCTCCCATGACGCCTGCCACTTTGGTACGAGGATAGCGCTTGAGAAAATGCTGCATCTGATGCATGATATAGAAATCATGGATGGAACGTGCAGCGGCCTCAAGTGGCTGCTTGGCATGTTTGCCGGTGTCGATGAAATGGTGATAGACGCGGAGATCGTAACTCTTGTCGAAGGTCTCTGGACGATTAGGTCGATAACCTTTATATAGAGACTTGCCCGTATACAGATGCTGTGGATTGACATTGTATGGGACATTCTTCAGATAAGCGTGTAAGAGCTGGTAGTCGAAGGAAGCGGCGGTTAGCATCTTAAGGTAGAATGGTAAAAGGTTAAAAAGGAATGCTGAAAAACTAAAAACTGAAAGAAATTGTCAGTAATTCAATTTCTGCGTATTATTGACAATTCCTTTCAGTTCAAATTGATCTGTAAGGATTATTTCTTCTCCTCACCACCGATGCAACCCCAGATGCCAGCTGCGAGAGCTGCACCTACGAATGGGCCAACGATGAAGATCCAAAGCTGCTCGAGAGCTGCACCACCCTGGAAGAGAGCAGGACCGATAGAACGAGCTGGATTGACAGAAGTACCGGTGTAACGGATACCTACGAGGTGGATAAGGATCAAAGAAAGACCGATAGCAAGACCTGCGAGGTTGCCAGCACCCTTCTTAGAGTCGGTGGTGCCGAGAACTACGAGAACGAAGATCATAGTAAGAACGATCTCTGCGATGAGACCACCTGGAATGCTAACGCCATCCTGGCAAGCATTTGCACCTGTACCCTCAAGACCATCAACGTTACCGGTCATAAGAGCCAATACACATGCAGCGATGCATGCGCCGATTACCTGGAATACCATGTACATACCAGCATCCTTGCCTGAGATACGCTTGGTGAGGAGGCAGCCAAGGGTAATAGCTGGATTGATGTGGCAACCTGAAATACCACCGATGGCATAAGCCATAGAAACAACAGCAAGACCAAATGCTACTGAGGTGCCTATTACGGTCTCAGGGTCTGTGTTGGTGCAACCGAGGCTGACAGCAGCGCCGCAGCCGAGAAGGGTAAGTACGAAAGTACCGACCATTTCTGCAAGATACTTCTTCATAATAAATTAGTTTTTAGAAATTAAATTTATAATGATAAATGGGTTAGAATCTGATAGGGTCATTATTTAGACTTCTTCTATAACCAAAGGATTAGTCAAAGATGCCATTTTCGCCAATTATTGGAGTAGAGTATTCTTCAAGGTTATTTAGGCTAGAGGCACATGGATCATAATCTGAAGGGTAGTAGAACTGTTCATTCTGCGTGTAAGGCAGATGAGGGTCTGCATAGACTTTCTCAATAAATTTGGCAAAGATAGGGAGCGCCATAGATGCACCCTGACCAAAAGTCATCTTATCGAAACAGATACTGCGCTCCTCACCACCTACCCAGGTGCCAGCTACAAGACTAGGAGTAAAGGCCATGAACCAACCGTCGGAGTTATCGTTGGTTGTACCGGTTTTACCACCCATTGGTGCATGAATTTTATAACGTGAGCGAATGCGGCCACCTGTACCTCTATCGACTACGTCTCGTAAAATTGGGAGCATCTTTAGATAGGCTTCCATGGAGAATACTTCCTGACGGCGTGGCTCGAAGTGTGCAATCTCTACACCAGAATTATCACAGATGGAGGTAACATAAATCGGCTCTGATCGCATGCCACGGCCAGGGAAGGCTGAATAGCCAGTGACCATCTCCTCGACAGAAATGTCGCAGACGCCTAAGCAGAGCGCAAGGACCGGTTCGAGGCGTGCATGTATGCCAGCACTGTGGAGGAAGTTGACAAAGGTCTCAGGGGTCATGCGGCTCATGACACGTGCCGAGATCCAGTTGTTCGATCTCATCAGACCCCAGCGGAGTGTGACCATTTCACCGATTCGTTCTTTGCCTCCGTCGCGTGGTGTCCAAGGACGGCCGACGGCGTCGTAGAGGACTGGTTGTGAGTTGAGCTCCTCGTCGCATGGTGTGCGGCCGTTCTCCATAGCCAGCGTGTAAAGGAATGGCTTGATGGTGGAACCTACCTGACGACGTCCTGTGGTGACCATGTCGTACTGGAAGAATGAGAAATCAGGACCACCAACATAGGCCTTGACATAGCCGCAAGTGTCCATACAGAGGAAGCCTGCACGGAGGAATTGCTTCTGCCAGCGGAGTGAATCCCATGGAGTCATGATAGTATCGATCTCGCCTTGCCAGCTGAAGATCTTCATGTCGATAGGCGTGTGGAAAGCCTTCTCGATCTCTTCTTTGCTATAGCCGCCAGCCTTCATGGTGTTGTAGCGGTCGCTCTGTCGCATAGCTCGGGTAAGTGAGTTCTGCACGTCCTCAGCTGAGAGTTTACGGCTGTATGGCGCATTGGGCTGAGAAGCCTTCTCCTTATTGAACTCTGGCTGCAGGACGTCACGCAACTGCTCTACGACCGCATCTTCTGCATAACGCTGCATACGAGAGTCGATGGTGGTGTAGATGCGAAGACCATCGGTGGTGAGGTTATAGTTCTCTCCGTTTGGCTTCGTATTCTTTGTACACCAGCCGTAGAGCGGATTGGTCTCCCAAGCCAGCGAATCGTCTGTGAATTGCTGGTCCTGCCAAGAGGCATAGTTTTTATGGTCAGGCTTCTTAGCTCGCATGATCTTACGTAGATACTCACGTAGATATGGTGCCAGACCAGATTTGTGGTCGGCAGAGTGAGCAAGCTTATATTTACCATCCTTATCGGTCTGAGGAAGCAATGGGAGCTGATTCATCGAATCAGCATCTGCTTTGGTGATATAGTCTCCTTTGACCATCTGGCCGAGAACGATGTTACGGCGCAGTTTGGTCTTCTCAGGTCGACGGATTGGGTTGTACATCGATGGGTTTTGGAGCATACCTACAAGCATCGCAGCTTCCTGAACATCGAGCTGGTTTGGCAGCTTGTCAAAGTAGATACGTGATGCGGAACGGATACCTACGGCATTGTAGCAGAAGTCAAACTTGTTGAGATACATGTTGATGATCTCCTCCTTAGTATAAAGGCGTTCGAGTTTGACGGCAATGGCCCATTCGATAGGTTTCTGCATGGCACGCTCCCAGAAGCTGGATGCTGCATCTACGGTGTAGATCTGCTTGGCCAGCTGCTGTGTGATGGTGGAACCACCTCCCGACTGCTTCTGTCGCATCAATACGGTCTTGAAGATGGCGCGGAAAAGCGCCTTCATGTCAATACCGGAGTGATCCATGAAACGTGCATCCTCGGTGGCGATAAGTGCATTGACCAGGTTAGGAGAGAGCTCGTTGTAATTGATGAATACACGGTTCTCCTTGGCCTGACTGAACTGACCGAGTTCCACGCTGTCGGCACTGAATACGATGGTCGCGTACTTGCTCTTCGGGTTCTCCAGCTCTTCCAGCTTAGGCATGTAGCCGATATTGCCAATGCCAATCTGATAGAACAGGAACCAGATGATCAGTACACCCAATGCAAAGCAGGACCAGAGGGTGATGCAGAATATTTTTGTAAATTTTTTCATCGAAAATTGTTTATTATTCCATCAAAGGAAATCAAGCGAGCGCTTCAACTGCAGCCTTCACGCGTCGCATAGCCTCGATGATCTTATCCTCTGAGGTGGCATAAGAGAAGCGGATGCAGTCAGGAGCACCGAAAGCAGCACCTGTTACACCTGCTACGTGACCGGTCTCGAGGAGGTACATAGCGAGTTCGTCTGCATTGGTGATCACCTTGCCGTCAGCGGTCTTCTTACCGAAGAGTGCAGTAACGTCAGGGAAGACGTAGAATGCACCCTGTGGCTTTTTGTCGAGACGGAAGCCTGGAATCTCCTGTACAAGGCCGAAGATCAAGTCGCGACGACGCTCAAAAGCCTGGCGCATCACCTCAACACACTCCTGTGAACCGGTGTAAGCTGCTTCTGCAGCCTTCTGTGCAATGCTAGAACAGCCTGAGGTATACTGACCCTGGAGCTTGGTGACAGCCTTAGCGATGTATGCAGGACAAGCGCAGAAACCGATACGCCAACCAGTCATGGCATATGCCTTAGAGACGCCGTTGATGATGACAACACGGTCCTTCATCTCTGGGAATGAAGCGATAGAAGTGAGCTGGCCGCAGTATGAGATGTGCTCGTAAATCTCGTCGGCGATGACGACGATGCGAGGATACTTGGCCAATACCTGTGCGATGGCAGCAAGCTCCTCCTTGGTGTAGATGGCACCGGTAGGGTTAGATGGTGAGCAGAGGAGTACGACCTTGGTCTTCTCGGTGATGAGGCTCTCGAGCTGAGCAGCGGTGATCTTGAAGTCCTGATCCTGACCGCAGAGGAATGGTACGTTGACACCCTCAGCGAGCTTGACCATCTCGAAGTAGCTTACCCAGGCTGGGGTAGGAATGATGACCTCATCACCCTTCTCTACGACTGCGAGGATGACGTTGCAGATCTCCTGCTTAGCACCGTTGCCTACAACGATCTGTGTAGGTGCGAAGTCTACACCATTCTCTTCCTTGAGCTTCTTAGAGATTGCCTCGCGGAGTGAGAGGTAGCCTGGGACGGCGGTATAGAATGAGAAATTATTATCTACAGCCTGCTTAGCAGCTTCCTTGATGTGGTCAGGGGTATTGAAGTCTGGCTCACCGACTGAGAGGTTGATGATGTCGAGGCCCTGAGCCTTGAGTTCCTGGCTCTTCTGAGACATGGCCAATGTTGCTGATGGCGAAAGTGCCATAAGGCGTGCTGATAACTGTTCCATTGTAGTAGTTTCGTTTTATTTTATTTGTTATTGTATTTCTTAATTTTAATCCTTCAAGTTAATTTTATCCCTGGATTTTTTCCCTCCATCATAGAAATCATAGAAAAACGGATTTTTACAAAATCAAAATAAACATTGGTTTCCTTTGATTTCTTTGGTGGAATAAACCTATCTCGTTGCAGGTTGAAACCCTTTGGAGTATTTATATGTTTCTCTTCTTGTGTGGTACCTTAGCCTTTACCAATCTAAGCAAAGGCTTCGAGGTAGAAAGCATCCAGCGCATGAAATGCTGGAAACGAATCTTGTAGGTATCCCAGTCGAAGAGTGGAGAGTCGTTGATGGCGCGCCAGGTAAGCCAGAGGCCTAACGGCGCTAGCACAAGAGATGAGAGCCAGATACCGAACCATGGCTCCATGTTGCCATCTTTGGCAGCCTGATAACCTGTGTTGTCGATGATGTAGTAGAAAATGAAGAAGAGGACACCCGTGATGAGTGGCACACCCATACCGCCTTTGCGGATGATGGCTCCCAGTGGCGCTCCAATGAAGAAGAAGAGCAGACAGGCGATAGAGAGCGAGAACTTGCGATGGATCTCCATTGCGTGGTAATTGATGTTCTTACGCTCGAAGGTCTGCATCTCCTGCTGTATAGCGAAGGTCGAAACC
>JAZUIL010000116.1:0-46770 GCA_045642245.1 Bacteroidales bacterium | reverse complement strand
CATGCGGCACAAGGGTATGCTCGTGTCAGTGGCAAAGTAGGTACTGTCATTGTAACCAGTGGTCCTGGTGTGGCTAATACGCTTACCGGCATTGCTGATGCGATGATCGACTCTACTCCTGTGGTAGTGATTGCAGGTCAGGTAGGCGTTAGCGTACTCGGTACAGATGCTTTCCAGGAACTTGACTTGATTACTGTGGCTCAGCCAATCTGTAAGTGGGTCTATCAGATCCGCCGTCCTGAGGATATTCCTTGGGCCGTTAGCAAGGCTTATTACTTGGCTAAGTCTGGTCGTCCTGGTCCTGTGGTGCTTGATTTCCCTAAGAATGCACAGGTCACCAAGTGTGAATATGTTCCTGAGACAGTAAATTTCGTTCGTTCATATATCCCATGTCCTCGTCCAAAGCAGGAGAAGCTTGAGGCTGCTGCTGCATTGATCAATGGTGCTAAGAAGCCATTGGCACTCGTTGGTCAGGGTGTAGAGCTCGCAGGCGCTCATGAGGAGCTGAAGGCTTTCCTTGAGAAGGCTAATATTCCTGCAGGTCGCACCATGTTAGGTCTTTCGGCTTTGCCATCGAACCATCCATTGAACATGGGTATGCTGGGTATGCATGGTAACTATGCGCCTAACATCAAGCAGCAGGAGGCTGACGTGGTGATTGCCATCGGTATGCGATTCTCTGATCGTGTGACCGGTAATCTGGCTACTTATCTGAAACAGGCCAAGGTCATTCATCTCGATATCGACCATGCCGAGATCAACAAGAACGTGCAGGTCGATGTGGCTGTCGTGGCTGACTGTAAGGAGTCACTGCCAATGTTGACTTCGATGATCAACGAGGCAGATCATAAGGAATGGATCGAGAGCTTCCAGCCACTCCGCGAGAAGGAGCAGGAGAAGGTCGTAAAGAAGGCTTTATATCCTACTGAAGGTCCATTGCTCATGGGTGAGGTGGCTAACGCTGTGGCTGAGGCTACTAAGGGTATGGGTGTGACGGTGACTGACGTAGGCCAGAACCAGTTGTTCTCGACTCGCTATTCAAAATACAATACGCCACGTTCGATCATCACCAGCGGTGGCCTCGGTACCATGGGTTTCGGTTTGCCAGCTGCTATTGGTGCTACCTTCGGTGAGAAGGAGCGTCCAGTCTTCGCATTCATGGGTGACGGTGGTCTGCAGATGACCATTCAGGAATTGGGTACCATCATGGAGTATCATTGCCCTGTGAAGATCGTCCTGATGAACAATAACTTCCTTGGCAACGTACGTCAGTGGCAGAATATGTTCTTCCAGAAGCGATATGCTTTCACTCATATGCTCAATCCGAACTATGAGGAAATCTGTTCGGCCTACAAGATCCCATATCTTAAGGTGAAGGATCGTAAGGACTTGCCAGCTGCTATTCAGCAGGCGTTGAAGACAGATGGGCCATTCTTCCTCGAGACCATCATCATGGAGGAGGATGATGTGATGCCAATGACAGCACCTGGTGCTTCGGTCAATGATATGATGTTAGAGAAGGAGGCAAACTAATGGAAAAGAAGTTATATACAATACTTATCTATTCGGAGAACGTAGTCGGTGTCTTGAATCTCGTTACGGCTGTCTTTACTCGTAATCAGGTCAACATCGAGAGTCTCAATGTATCTCCTTCGGGTATCCCTAACGTCCACAAATACACCGTTACGGTCATTACTGATGAAGCTCAGGCTAAGAAGCTCGTGAAGCAGATCGAGCGTAAGGTGGATGTGATTAAGGCTAACTTCTATGTTGAAGAGGAGATATTCGTCAGCGAGGTGGCTATCTTCAAGGTTTCTACTCCTATCGTAATGGCGAATCCTGAGATCTCGCGTTTCGTACGTCACTCAGGTGCTAAGATCCTTGAGATTAACGAGACTTATACCACCATGCAGCTTTGCGTCAAGCCAGCTGCAGTCGATGACCTCTATAAGAAACTTGCTAAGTACAAGTGTGTGCTGCAGTATACCCGAAGCGGTGTAGTAGCTATCACACGTGACAAGGTGGAGCGCGTATCAGAGTTCCTCAAGGAGCAGCAGAACCAGCAGTTCAGCTTCCTCGAGGAGGGTATTAATGACGAGGAGTGCTAAAGTCTATCTTTCCAAAAGATCTTTTATTGAATCTTGAGAGAATATATCTTCTTTAGATATTTTCTTCCATCAAAGAAACAAAAGAAATCAAATCTGATAGAAAAAAAGGTTTTCTTTGATTTCTTTTGACGGAGATTATTGACAAGAATTATTCTTTGGGTGTAGAGAAAATCGTAGACAAACAATTATACATTATACATTATAAATTTTAAATTTTATTATGGCACAGTTAAACTTTGGTGGCGTTATTGAGAACGTCGTAATGCGTGAGGAGTTCCCACTTGAGAAGGCTCGTGAGATCCTCAAGGATGAGACCATCGCAGTTATTGGTTATGGTGTACAGGGTCCTGGTCAGTCATTGAACCTTCGTGACAATGGCTTCAACGTAATCGTTGGCCAGCGTGCAGGTAAGACCTATGAGAAGGCTGTTTCTGACGGTTGGATTCCTGGTCAGACCCTCTTCTCTATCGAGGAGGCAGCTGAGAAGGCTACCATCATCATGTGCTTGCTCTCTGACGCAGCTGTAATGAGCGTATGGCCTACTTTGAAGAACTATCTTACCCCAGGTAAGGCTCTCTACTTCTCACACGGCTTCGCTATCACTTGGAACGATCGCACTGGCGTTGTTCCTGGTAAGGATTATGACGTAATCATGGTTGCTCCTAAGGGTTCTGGTACTTCACTCCGTACCATGTTCCTCGAGGGTCGTGGCCTCAACTCTTCATACGCAGTATATCAGGACGCTACTGGCAAGGCAATGGATCGTACCCTTGCTCTCGGTATCGGTATCGGTTCTGGTTACATGTTCGAGACTACTTTCCAGCGCGAGGCTACTTCTGACCTCACCGGCGAGCGTGGTTCACTCATGGGCGCTATCCAGGGTCTTCTCCTCGCACAGTACGAGGTTCTCCGTGAGAACGGTCACTCTCCATCAGAGGCATTCAACGAGACCGTTGAGGAGCTCACTCAGTCACTCATGCCACTCTTCGCTAAGAACGGTATGGACTGGATGTATGCTAACTGCTCAACCACCGCTCAGCGTGGTGCTCTCGACTGGATGGGTCCATTCCATGACGCTTGCAAGCCAGTTGTTGAGAAGCTCTACAACTCAGTAAAGACCGGTAACGAGGCACAGATCTCTATCGATGCTAACTCTAAGCCAGACTACCGTCAGGGTCTCGAGGCAGAGCTCAAGGCTCTCCGCGAGTCAGAGATGTGGCAGACTGCTGTTACTGTACGTAAGCTCCGTCCAGAGAACAACTAAAAATGTGTCCCCGTTTTTCATGTCCAGGAAGGACTTGATTATGGGAAATACTCTAAAAATATTATTTCCAGTTGCTATTTTTCGATGAATAGTGGCTGGAAATATTATTTTTTATGACAAAAAACAAGAAAAAGTTGGAAAAAAATAGCAAAATATCTATATTTGTCCCGAGAAAGTGGTATTTGTTTTACATTTCTCTTTTTTAACCAATTTTACTTATTTATATGTGCGGCATTGTAGGTTATATCGGTACCCGTCAGGCTTATCCTATCCTGATTAAGGGATTACATCGTTTGGAATATCGTGGCTATGATAGTGCAGGTTGTGCACTTATCTCTTCTGAAGACAATTCTCTGAATATATATAAAGCAAAGGGTAAGGTTTCTGACCTTGAAAAAGTTGTTGATAACGCCTTAGGTAAAGGTGTTACTCCAGATGCCCAATTAGGTATTGCACACACCCGTTGGGCAACTCATGGCGCACCATCAGAAGTTAATGCACATCCTCATCTTTCGCAGAGCGGTAATATTACTTTGGTACACAATGGTATCATCGAAAACTATTCATCATTGCGAAAGCAATTAGAGAAGAGAGGCTATAAATTCCAATCGGAGACTGATACTGAAGTATTGGTTCAGCTCATTGAATACACAATGGAGTTGAGAAAGACCAATCTGATTGAGTCTGTACGTCATGCTCTCCAGTTAGTTATCGGTGCCTATGCTATTGCTGTGATAGACAAGCGTTGTCCAGATACTTTGGTCTGTGCTCGTAAGAGTAGTCCTTTAGCCATTGGTATTGGTGAGGAGGAGAGTGAATTCTTCATCGCTTCAGATGCAAGTCCTATTGCTGAATATACGAAGAGTATTATCTATCTCAATGATGAGGAAGTAGCGGAGGTTAAATGTGGTCAGGATGTCAAAGTTATGACTCTCAAGGGAGAAGTTACCGAACATGCCGTTACTGAAGTAGATCTTGATCTCAGTATGCTCGATCATGATGGATATCCGCACTTCATGCTTAAGGAGATCTTCGATCAGCCAAATGTCCTCAAGGATTGTATGAGAGGTCGAATTGTAGAATCTCCATATGGACAAGGTCCACAGGTTGTTCTCTCTGCTGTCACAAATAACCGCCGACAGTTACTTCGCGCTCGAAGAATAGTCATTGTTTCTTGTGGTACTTCATGGCATGCTGGTCTTATTGGCAAACAGCTGATAGAACATTTCTGCCGTATTCCAGTTGAGGTAGCCTATGCGAGCGAGTTCCGTTATTCGGAGCCAGTCATTGAGCCAGATGATGTCATCATTCCAATTTCTCAATCAGGAGAGACTGCAGACACATTGGCAGCTATTCAGATTGCAAAAGAGCAAGGCGCTCTTGTCTTTGGTATTGTGAATGGCGTAGGAAGCTCTATCGCGCGCGAATCGCACACGGGTACATATATACACGTGGGCCCTGAGATCGGTGTTGCTTCTACAAAGGCATTTACAGGTCAGGTTGTGGTACTTACGCTTATTGCTTTAGCTCTGGGTATGGCGAAGGGAACGGTTTCTCAGGATGAATACGAAGAGACCATTCAAGAACTTCAGCGAATTCCCGAGAAGATAGAAGTTGTTTTGAAGCAGAATGACAAGATCCAGCGGATAGCACAGACTTTAACTTACGCTCGTAACATCCTTTATTTGGGTCGTGGTTATAATTATCCTGTAGCGCTTGAAGGTGCGCTCAAACTGAAGGAGATTAGTTATATTCATGCAGAAGGATATCCTGCAGCAGAGATGAAGCATGGACCTATTGCATTAATCGATGATCAGATGCCTGTAGTCTTCCTCACGAACCACCATCGTCGTTATCAGAAAGTAATATCTAACCTACAAGAAGTCATCTCTCGTAAGGGTCGGATTCTTGCTATAATCAATGAAGGGGACGATACCGTCAAGAACATGGTTGAAGACTATATTGAAGTGCCAGAAACACTCTCTTGCCTCACCCCATTGCTCTCAGTAATTCCTTTGCAGTTGCTTTCATATCATGTAGCGGTCAGCAAGGGACTCAACGTCGATCAGCCTCGAAACTTGGCTAAATCTGTGACTGTAGAATAATTTGAAATAGGGGGAGAAGCTCCACTATTGGCATATTTTTTAGCATTCGATAATTGCCGTTGATGTTCTTTTATCGAAGAGAATTCTCATATAATAGGGTTCTAATTGGCCTATAAGGCATTCAAAAAGGTGTTAAATCCTCTTTGAATGCCCTATTTTTTATAAATAACCTCCTTAAATTTGTTGTTTACGAAAAATATATTTATATTTGCCGCGCATTATTATGTATATACTCTCTTTTCAGCCTCATTTTCTTTTGTGTGAGGTTGTGGCGAAGCTTTGCCTTATGGAAATGTTCGATAGAGTTGTTATTTTTACGAAAAAAGAATTAAAGGTTATAAATAGCTAGATTAATCGATGGAGTCAATTATGGAAAACCATGGTCAAGTTATGTATAGCTTAGCAGAACGCCTTTTCCCTATTTGTAGAAGTATTACAGGAAATGGGTTCAGGGAATCATTGAACATTATCAGGGAACAATTACCAGAGATAACTGTTGTTGAGGTTCCTACTGGTACGCAAGTTTTTGATTGGACAGTCCCAAAGGAATGGAATATTAAAGGAGGATATATCGAGACATTAAGTGGGGAGAGAATCGTAGATTTTAAGAATTCGAACTTGCATGTCTTAGGATATTCAATACCGGTGGATACCATTGTTTCAAAAGAAGAATTGTTGGAACATGTTTATACCATGCCGGAGCAACCGGATTGGATTCCTTATGTAACATCCTACTATAAGGAGCGCTGGGGATTTTGTATGACCGAGAATCAAAAGAAGGTCCTTACCGATGACAGTTATCATGTTTGTATTGATAGTTCCCTGGAGGATGGAAGTTTGACGTATGGAGAATTGATTTTACCAGGAGAGACTGAGGAAGAAGTAATGATTACGACTTATCTTTGTCATCCATCAATGGCTAATAATGAACTTTCTGGTCCCATTGTAATGACGGAACTCATTAAGTATGTCAAATCTTTTCCTACACGTCGCTATACTTATCGTTTCCTTATTAATCCAGAGACTATAGGCTCTATAACTTATCTTAGTAAAAATCTCACCTCTCTTCAGGATCATGTTAAGGCAGGTTTTGTTTTGAGTTGTGTAGGTGATAATAGAGCTTATTCTCTTGTCGAGTCTAGAACAGCAGATACATTAGCAGATAGAGTCGCTAAAAATGTTTTGGGATTCTTTGCTCCAGAGTATCAAACTTATTCGTTTCTTAAACGAGGTTCTGATGAGCGACAGTTTTGTGCTCCTACCGTGAATCTTCCATTTTGTGGTATTTGTAGAAGTAAATACCACGAGTATCCGGAGTATCATACATCAGCTGATGATATGACACTTATTTCACCAGAAGGTCTACAAGGAACATTGTCGCTTATGCAAAAGATTGTCGATGCGCTTGAACATAATTATAAATATCAGGTAACTTGCCATTGTGAACCTCAACTTGGTAAGAGAGGGCTTTATCCAACAGTAAGCCGTAAGGGTGCATATGATGCAGTTGTTGCACTTCGCGATTTTCTGGCTTATGCTGATGGAGATAATGATCTTATAAGTATCAGTAAAAGTATTAATCAACCTATAGATATTCTAATCCCTATTATTGAGAAATTAGAACAAAACGGACTTGTAATCCGAAAATGACATATTTTTATACATTGACAAATAGAATGACTTTTTACATAGCTTAATTATTAAGTTTGAATAAGGTTATTCTAGTGTTGGTAGAAGATGGAATCGGAGAATCATCTTTATATAGCAGTCATAATGACTGTTTATAACCGAAAGGATATTACATTGAAAGGGTTATATTCTTTATATAATTCTATTGCTAATTTGTCTTTTAGTAATTGTCATTTTGATATCTATATGACAGATGACGGTAGTTCTGATGGGACAGGATCCGCTGTTAAGAGGGAGTTCCCTAAAGTCAACATAATAAATAGTGAAGGGAATCTTTTTTGGAGTAGAGGAATGCGTTTAGCATGGCAGACTGCAATTGATAGCAAAATCAAATATGATTATTATCTTTGGTTTAATGATGATGTAGAATTATATAACGATGGTTTAGAAACATTGTTTAATGCATCATTCAATTATGAGAAGAAAGCTATTATTAGTGGTGCATTCTGCAATAAGTATGGTAATGTGAGTTACGGAGGATCAAATAAAGAAAGAAAGTTGTTAAGTCCTAACGGAGTATATCAAGATATATTTTTAATGAACGGAAATTTGGTCCTTATCCCTCAAATCATATTTAATAAATTAGGTTTTATCGATCAGGTTTTTATCCACTCTTTTGGTGATTGGGATTATGGATGTAGAGCTCGAAAGAATAGTTTTCTAGTTAAATTAACGTCTAAATATGTCGGAGTGTGTAATAGGCATGATCATAATACTGAACCATATTTGAATAACCAATACTCATTTTGTAAAAGATTACAACTATTGTATTCTGATAAATATAGTGCAATAAAATCTTTTATCTTTTGTAAAAGACACTTAGGCTTATTTCATGCTATTAAAGTGATTTCTGTTCAGCATTTATATGTGCTCTGTCCTTATATTTATAAATTAAGACATCATGGTTGATCCAGCAATATCCGTTATTATTCCTCATAAAAACATACCGGATCTATTAGAAAGATGTCTTTCTTCAATTCCTGTTCGAGATGATATTGAAGTGTTGGTTATTGACGATAATAGTGATCCTATAATTGTAGATTTCGGTAATTTCCCAGGTAGTGCGAGAAATAATACTAGTATTTTTTTTATAAAGGAGTCAAAAGGTGCAGGAGCTGCCAGAAACGTCGGTTATAGAAATGCAAAAGGAAGATGGCTTATGTTTGCAGATGCCGATGATTTTTTTCATGAAGGTGTTTTTGACCTTTACACTAAATATGATGATCAGGATGTGGATTTAGTCGTTTTTGAAACAGATAGTGTATTTTCCAATAATTTACAACCTGTAGCAAATCGAGAAGACATCACATTGTTATATCGAGAAAAGAACGATTTAAATGTTCTTCGATACATGCATCATAGCGTTTGGGGAAAACTATTCCGTCGAGATATCGCACAACAGTATCATATTAGTTTTCAGGAAGTCTCTGCTTCGAATGATGCATATTTTGCGGCATGTTATGGTTTATACTCAAGATCAATTGCATATGATGATTTCGTTGGATATTGCAGTACTGTTCGTGATGGATCTATTTGCACTCGAATCTCTCTAGATACAGCCAAATCAAGAATATTAGTTGCATATAGCATTAATTCATTATATCAACACAATCAGGTTAAGATCCAATATTGGATGAATTTAATTGGCCCAATTTTTGATATTCAGAAAATCTCTTTTGGCTTTTTTGGATATGAATTAGTTAGGTATTTAATTAAAATGCCGATCTGTCGAATAATGATTGATATTAAAGAATCTGGTCGACGTTTTTATTCCAGACGAAAAGGCGTAATAAATGATAAGGATATTAAATCTTATCAAAAGGTAATCCGCTAGAATGATATATATATTGTTTTTCGTGTTGAGTGCCTTATTATTAAGTATTAAAAATAAGGATAGAGTTGTTTGTTCAGACAATAGAGTTGTCGCTAATCAAACAACGCCACGACTTATTTCTATACTAATTGTTGTCGCGTTCACCTTATTAGCGGGATTGAGAGATCCTTCCGTAGGAACAGATACGTTATTATATCCGTATCCAGTTTTTACTTATGCTCTTGAAGAGACTGAATTTTCACACTTTTTGTTTGTTACAAATTTCAGACTTTACATGAGTGAATATGGGTATGCTACATTTGGATATATATGTGCGCATACGGTGCCAGATTTTCACTTTATGCTTATGATGACAGCGTTGATCATCAATGGAGGTTTTATGTACTTTTTTGATTACCATTCAAGAAAATACAATATGCCAATTTGGCTACCATGGCTTTTCTTCTGTTGTATGTTGTTCTGTCAAACAATGAATCTTGCAAAACAATCCATTGCTATATCTTTATGCTTAATTGCATATGTTAAGTGGGATCAAAACAAAAAAATTATTCCTCTAATATTATTAGGAATAGCGTTAACGTTTCATTTTACATCTATAGCGATACTTATTTTTTTCTTTGAACGTAAGATAAAAACAAAATGGTTACGTTATGCATTCGTTTTAATACTTCTTTCAACGGTCTTTGGAAATTATTTCTTTTTGTCAAAATTATTGTCGGTACATCCTCTTTTGATAAGATTTACAGGATATTTGAATAGAAAGGATGGTGATCTTGCTGTTTTTGAATTATTATTTACGTTTATATTGTTTTTTTCAATGTATTTCTGGGGAAGACCTTTACATAAACAGCAAATTAAACTATATAATAGTTTTATATATCTATTTTTGATATATATATCTTTATTCGCCTTTAATTATATATCTACACAGGCCGGTCGATTGGGATTATATATACTTCCTTACTTATTTGTACATATTGCTTTGTTCTTTCAGAAAAGTCTTGTTTTAAGAAAATTTACTGTATTATTAGCCCTATTCTTTATTTTTTATTGGTATATCACTATTGTAGTACAAGGAAGTACGGCAACGTACCCATATGAAATAGATGAATTCTAGAAAAAACGTATATAATTTTGTTTTTGATCTTAGGATAAAAGCAAACAATAAATACTTATGAGAGTATTGTTGATAACAGTTCGTAGTGATTTTGGTGGTGGACCTAAACATGTGAATCAGCTTATTTATGGATTACCCTCCGATGTTGATTTATATGTGGCATATCCAGTAGATGGAGATCCATATTCTGATATGTGGAAACAAAACAATAGGATAGTAGAATCCATTAATATCCCACATAGAAGTTTTTCATTCAGTAAACTAATGGAACTAAAGAAATTTACTGAATATCATAAAATAGATATAATACATTCTCATGGCAATGGAGCTGGAATGTATTCAAGATTGTTAAAACTATTGGGGTGTAAGGCGAGAATTATACATACGTTCCATGGTATAACAGAAAACTATGATTCATTGGGGAAATCAATTGCAAATAAAATGATAGGACGCTTTCTGCGGCATTTCACAGATCTTTTTGTTTTGGTTAGTGAAAGTGAGTATGCTGTTGCAGAGCAAATGCATTTTATTAATCGATGTGGAGGAATAATTGTATATAATGGTATTGAAATTCCATGTCAAAATGAATATAAAACAGGAGACTCGCTTAATGTTATAACACTCTCTCGCTTTGACTATTCTAAGAATATGGATTTTGCATTTGATATTGCTCGGCACTATAAATCTGACCCTAGACTTCAATTTACGTGGTTGGGAGATGGAGAGGATCGAGCACGTCTTGAAACAAATGCAAAAGAGGAAGGATGTAACATCGAGTTTACTGGGTTTGTTCGAGATCCGATGTCATATGTAGCAAAAGCATCTATTTATCTTTCTACTTCAAGATTTGAGGGTCTTCCTTATGGTATTATTGAAGCCGCCAGTTTGGGAATCCCGACACTAGCGACAAAAGTGAGAGGAAATAATGAGGTTGTTCGGGATGGAGTTACAGGATTTTTATTTAGCACAAAAGAAGAAGCGATTTCAATAATCGATAGAATCCTAAAACAGCCGAATATTCTCCCTGTCCTTTCACGAAACAGTAAGGACTTTTTTATGGATAGATTCACGATTGATAGAATGATAGATATTATTTATGTCATATATAAAAGTGCATTAAAAAGCTATTAGATTTGAGAACATAGAATTAAACTGTCGACTAAAATGTCTTCTCTATGGATAAAGAAAGGAAAAACAGAATAATATCGAAATATGGAAGAATTCTTTCTGCTGTTTATAGGTTGGTAAACAGAAATATAAAGAGAATTCATGGCAGTAGTAATAGAATTTCTATGTCTGGAGTTTTTGCTAAGCATTGTAAGTTCCAAATAGAAGGTAGCAATAATTCCATAATTATTTGTGGAGGATTAACAAAGTTAAATTTTTGTTCTTTTGTCATTTTAGGTAATAATAATAAGATAAAAATCGATGCCGATTCTATTCTTAATGGTGTTACTTTCTATATTGAAAATGATAATGGTTCAATTTTGTTAGATCGACATGTCACTATTTTTGGAAATACGAATTTAGCGGTAATTGAAGGAAGGTCTATTCATATTGGCGAAGATTGTCTCTTTTCAGATCAAATTGAATTTAGAGTGGGGGACAGTCATAGTATTATTGATTTAGAGTCTGGTAACCGGATTAATCCATCAATGGATATAAACGTAGGGAATCGTGTTTGGATTGGTCATGATTGTAAATTACTGAAAGGTGCTACAATTGGAAATGATTCAATCATTGGAACTGGTTCAATTATTACAAACAAACATTTCCCTGGGCATTCTGTGATAGCGGGAATCCCTGCCAAAGTTGTAAAACAAAATGTTAAATGGAAGGCAGAAAGGATTCCCGTGCAATAAGGAATAGTCACTCACAAAATGATCTACTATGCTATGAAAGATTGTTCGATTTTGTTTAGTGACTCTTTACAAAAGAGATTGATATACGAAAAAATCATTTTCTGTTAAATATTTTATTATGAACGTTATAGATATGCTATCTTTGGATGGCAAGATTGCAATAGTTACTGGCGGAGCTGGTCATCTTGGCAAAGCAATGACGGAAGCATTATTAGAAGCTGGGGCGAAAGTATATGTCATGGCTAGAAATGTTGAAACATTTAACGAGCATTTCAATAATGTACATAATGTGTCATTTGTTGAAGCAGACATCTTACAGACAGAGTCAATAAAAAAAGCGTTTAGCTATATTTTTAAAGAATGTGGAAGAATTGATATATTAATTAATAATGCTGTCTATATTAATGGCGGTGGTTGTCTTCCAGAACAGATTACTGATGAGATGTGGCTTGAAACGTCAGAAGGCGTTTTGGCTGGTGCTTTTAAGTGTATTAGAGAGATTGTGCCATATATGGAGAAAAATGGTTATGGAAAGATTGTTAATATTGGATCAATGTATGGGATTGTTTCTCCCGATCTTTCTATGTATAATGATGTTTGTAGCCCATATTTAAACCCGGTACATTATGGAGCACTAAAGGCTGCAGTAATTCAAATGACAAAATACTTTGGGACATATTTAATTGCAAAAAATATTAATGTGAATGCAATTTCTCCTGGTACGTTCCCTTCAAAGAAGATTCAGGAAAACAAGGAGTTCATAAGACGTCTCTCTCTCAAAAATCCTGCTCATCGTATTGGACGACCAGAAGATTTAAAGGGAGCAGTGGTTTTATTAGCATCACATGCTTCCGATTATATTGTAGGACAAAATATAGTTGTTGACGGAGGATGGACAATATGGTAAAAACAATTTGTGTTGTACAGGCAAGACTTACGTCTTCTCGTTTGCCGAACAAGGTTTTGATGTGTCTAGGGGATTCTGGAAAAACAGTTTTAGAACACGTCTATGAGCGATTAAGCCTTTCTCAAAGAATCGATAAGATTATATTTGCAATTCCAGATTCTAAACTGAATGATCCATTGGAGGATTTCCTGATTCTTCATAGGATCCCATATTTCAGGGGTAGTGAAGACGATGTTCTTGATCGTTTTTACAATTGCGTGTTGCCTTATAATCCGGAGGTAATTGTTCGTGCAACATGCGATAATCCTTGTGTCGATTGGAAGATGGCTGATGAGGTTATAGCGTTTGCAGGGGATTATGATTATGTAAAGTGTAATAATGTGCCTTTGGGAACAGGTGTTGAAGTATTTACGTTTTCATCTTTCAAAAAGGTCTTTGAAAAGGCAGAAACACAACCTCAGCATGAACATGTTACACCGTACTATTACCAGAATCCAGACAATTTCAAGGTTGGCTTGTATGAATTTAAGAAAAAATTATCCAAACCTTATCGTTTGACAATGGATACAGATGAAGATAATCAAGTGATACAGGAAATCTATTATGGGTTATATAAAGGAGAACCATTTACAAACGAACAGTTATATAACTTTTTGGAATCTAATCCGTCGATATCGGAGAAGAACAAAGATGTTAAGCAGGTCATAGTAAAATGATGTTTTATATAGGTTAATAATAAAAAAACAAAAACTGATATGGGATTTTTTAATAAAGAAATTAGAATAGGAAATAAGTGGATTGGAGAGAATCATCCTACCTATTTTATTGCTGAGATAGGTGCCAATTTTGACGGCTCTATTGAAAAGGCAAAAAGATTAATTGATGCGGCAAAGGCTGCTGGTGCGGACTGTGCAAAATTTCAGACATTTGATACTCCTCGAATTGTATCAGAAGGTGGTTTCTCCAAGATGCAGCTTCATGGCGTTCATGGCTCTTGGGGACGAACTGTTAGTGAAGTATTTAAGGATGCTGAATTCCCAGTTGCTTGGCATCAGGAGATTGCAGATTATTGCGCACAGGTCGGTATTGACTTTTCTACTTCCCCATATTTCAAGGAGGCTGTTGATCTTTGTGTAGACCTCAAGGTTCCTTTCATCAAGATCGGTTCTGGTGAGATAACATGGTTAGAACAGCTCGATTATATTGCACGTAAGGGTATTCCTGTAATGTTGGCAACTGGCGATGCTACTATGTCTGAGATTGACGAAGCAGTTCGTACCATCCAAAAGACAGGAAATAAGGATTTTGTCCTCATGCAGTGTATTACTAACTATCCATCAAAGCTTGATAGCGCTAATGTCAATGTACTTAAAACTTATCAGTCAGCATTCGATTGCTTGACAGGTTATTCAGATCACGCACCAGGTCATGTAGTTGCTCTTGCTTCTACTGTCATTGGTGGACGCGTTATTGAGAAACATTTCACTCTTGATAAGACCGATAAGGGACCTGATCATCCTCACTCAATGGAACCACAGGAGTTCAAGTTCATGGTTGATTCTATCCGTGAGGTTGAACGTGCTATGGGTTCTACAGTAAAGGAGGTACAGAAGGAAGAGGGTGAGACCGTATTCGTTCAGCGTCGTTGCCTTTACGCGGCTCGTCCACTCAAAGCTGGCCAGGTCTTGACAGAAGAGGATATTACCGTTCTTCGTCCGGCTCTTGGTATTCAGCCAAAGTACAAGCAAACTATTATTGGTAAAGCTATAAATAAGGATATCCCTGCAGGAGATCCACTTTTTTGGGAAGATCTATAATCTTAAAAGAAATGATTACCGAAAGAGAGAAGATTCTTGCGATTGTAGATAATGACTGCTTGACAAAGTCAGATGCGATTATATTGCTCGAAGGTGATGGTTTTTTTAGATTTCAAAAGGCAGTTAGCCTTTATAAAAAAGGATTCGCTAAAAAGATCGTCTTCAGCGGAAATATAATAGATAAGGATTATGGTAGTTATCCTTTTGAAGAAGTAAAGCCGTATATTCTTAGCGGAGGAGTTTTAGAGGAAGATCTTATTCATGAGAACATTTCATTGCATACACGTCAACAAGCTGTTGAGGTGGTGAAAATGGCATTAGAAAAAGGCTGGAAAAAACTGGCGCTTGTAGCATCTCATGAACATCAATATAGAGCATATTTGACATTCCTTCGAGAGGTAATAGATACTAAATCTGGGATAATTCTCTATAATGCTCCTGTTCGTAATCTCAATTGGTTTGTAGATTCTGGATGGGGAAGACGTATAGATAGATTAGAAGCAGAATTTGAGCGAATTGAGAAATATTCAGCGTTGGGTCATCTTGCGAATGCAGAGGAGGTCATAGAGTACCAAAAGTGGAAGGAATCATTGCTTGATATAGAACATTAATAAATGGAAAAAACAACTCCTTGGAAGGAAGCTCAAATAATCTTCAGAACTAATTTCTTGGGTCCAGAAGAGATAAATAATCTTTTGGGAATAATGGGGATTCCCCCAATTGATATAAGTACTGTGCCAGAGGTCAACTATGACAAAGAGCTTTTAACCCAATATGCGTCAGATTACATTCTTGTTTATGGATCAGACGCAATTGATATACTGGCTTTTCGTAATCATTTCGGATTTGATCCAGATGTGTCTGAACCCTGTTTTTACAATCAGGATTGGTATATGTCTGAGGGATTTATTCGAAGGCGGATGGACAATAAATGGTACCTTATAAAGAAAGAAGTTCTTGAAGAAACGCGGTCAATAATGCCATTAGATATACTTTCCAATGGAATAAAATTTCCGTCAGCTATATTGTGCGTTTTGACATTTTTCGCTTACTATTTCGTTTATGGCCGGATGTTATGGTATCACGATTTCGTATGGTGTGAAGATGTAGATCATAATGGCGATCGTATCTATGTCGGTAAGTATCATGATATTGATGGCATCAATAAGAATGGTTTTAGTATTCATCGTCATTTAGCATTGAGACCATGCTATGCGAGTGTGAACTGTTTGTAAGTTCAGAGAATTAACTTGTCTGTTATTGAATATGAAAGTAAAGAATGTAGATTTTTTGATTCGATATGAGCATAAGCTACGAGAATTAGAATCTATTATGCTTATACGTACGGAACTTGAGCGTAGAGGATATTCTGTTGATTTTGTAGGGAACTATGATTATAAACGTAATTACACGTATAATCCAAAAGTTCTTGTATGTCCATCTCTTTATTCAACTAAGCAAATTGCATGGGATCTTATTGAGTATGGCCCCCAAAAAAAGGTGGCTAATCTTTTATGGGAGCAAGTGATTAAAGCTAATGTTGAGGATAATCCAGAAAGTGCAAATAATGTTACTGGTATTAGCGCTAGAGCCGTTTCTTTTTGTTGGGGAGAAAAGTCGAGAAATCGTATTATAAAATCAGGAGTTTCACCAAACAATGCAGTATTAACGGGCCATATTAATACTGATTTGTTGCGCGGCGGATTTAGTAAGATATTAATAGACAAAGATTCTCTTGCTGAAAAATATGGCTTAAATAAAGACAAACGATGGAGCTTGTTTATTTCCTCTTTTGTTTGTTGTGAGATGGACGATCATCAGCGAGAGATGTTTAATGAATGTTGGGGGATTGAAGGTACTAGCTATTTTGAAAAAATTAGCATTGAATCTCGTAAACAGATCTTAGACTGGTTCAAGAAAGCGCTTTTGAATTATCCTGAAGATATTATCATTTATAGACCGCACCCTATTGAAGTCGCAAAATCTAAAGAACTATGGGCAATGGCTGCGGAGTTTCCTAATTTTAAGATTATATCAGACGAGGCAATAAAGCATTGGATTAATGCCGCAGATAAGGTGTATAATTGGTATAGTACTGGCATGATTGATGTGGTTGTTCTTAAGAAACCCACGAGTTTACTTCGACCATTAAAAATCCGTAAAGATATAGATTATTATATTTTTGAGAATGCTATTCATGTAACATCTGAGTCAGAATTCCTTGAAGATTATCGTGATTTGTCCAATAAAAGTATATTAGAAGAGGATCTTTTTAATCAATACTATTATATTCCTCAAGGATTTGTATATCAAAAAATATGTGATGTACTTGAGGAGATGTATCATACCCCCAAATATGATATTCATTATACTTTCGGGGAAACAGTAAAATATAATTATTTGCATTGGCGAATGCTGTTTTTATATCCATTAAGATCTCTTAAACGTTATTTAAAGCTTATTCCAGGGTTTAAGTCAAAATTTAGGAGTCAGAGCGAATTTCAGGCAATGTTAGTATCTGGGTATGATAAGAACATAGCAACAGAAAAAGAAATCGAAGAAATATATAAGCGTATTCGGCCTATTATTCATGGAGAATAAGTATAAGCGTCTTATCATAAATTCATTGTGGACACTGGGAGGTAATACAGGTAGTAAGATTCTAGCTTTTTTATTACTTCCTTTTTATACACGATGGTTGGGAACGGCTGGCTATGGTATGTCTGATCTTATTTCGACATATTCATCCCTGATGTTGGGTCTTGTAACATTGTGTACTGCAGATGGAATTTTCGTTTTTACCAAAAACAAGAATGATGAGGTGCGAACAACTTATTATACAACATTATCAATGTTTACCCTTTGTTTGTTTTTATTATGGGCAGTGGGTTGTTGTATCGTAAGATTTTTATTTTTTGATTCGGATTCTTTTTTTGTTGATAATATCTGGCTGATTATTATGATGGTGTTGTCCTTGTTTATTCAGAATTACACCCAGCAGTTTGTTATCAGCCTAGATAAGATGAAAGTCTATTCACTTACGGGAATGATATTATGCCTTTCGACTTTTATCTTTTCTATTGTAATGATTCCTCGATATGGGGTAATAGGATATGTCTATTCCATCATTACAGCAAATGTAGTGACTTCAATATACTCCGTTCTGGCGTCAGGTTCATATAAAAATTTTAGAATTAACAGTGTCGATTTTAAAATAATAAGACCTTATTTGATATATACTATTCCGTTAATTCCGAATAGTATAATGTGGTGGATAGTTAATGCTCTTAACCGTCCTTTGATGGAGGAATATTTAGGGCTGACACAGATCGGAATATATGCAGTTGCAAATAAGTTCCCAGGTATTATTACAATGCTATTTAATATCTTTACTGTATCGTGGAACATTTCTTTGTTTGAGGAATATGGCAAGCCGACATATACGGATTTCTATCGTAAAACATTTAGGACTTTGTTTTTGTGTGTTTTTTTGGGGTGTTTTGTCTTGATGTCTCTCTCGAAATATATTATTAGTATTTTTGCAGCTCCTGAGTTTTATATTGCATGGCAGTTTACAATTATACTTTTTATAGGATCATTTTTTTCTTGCATATCATCTTTCTTTGGAACGACATTTTCTGTAGTAAAGCAGAGTAAATATCTTTTCTATTCAAGTATTTGGGGAGCAGGAACTTCCATTATTCTAAACTTCGTTTTGATACCATATTGGGGTGTGTATGGTGCATGTATTTCTGTATGTGCTTCTTTCTTTATTATGGCGATAATAAGATATATATATAATCGGAGGTATGTTAAAACTTCACTGATTCGAGACATATTGGCATATACAATATGTCTTATCCTAGTATCTGTGGCGTTAATCTTAATTCCAAATCAATATATCTCAATACTCATAATCCTTCTTTCAATCATTATTGTATTTCTATCTAACTATAGCACAATCCTCCGTGTTCTTTCATTAGTAAAAAAATCAATATGTCAATAATTGAGTTTTTATTTCGGAGTATCCGAAAAATATATCGCTCTATTCTCTCTATTTATAGTCGGTTAGCGACATGGGTTATATTAAAAGGAAATGGGGTTTTATTTAGTAGTTTTTTGACGAATGGAGTACCAAAGGTTCTTACATCAAAAGGTTGCATGATTTCCATTGGAAAAAACTTTAAAATGAACAATGGGTATTATGGAAATCAAATAGGGTATAATCTTCCTTGTACCTTTCATGTAGAGAAAGGCGGTTCTATTACGATCGGTAATAGTGTCGGAATGTCCCAAACAACTCTATATTCATCAAAAGGAGGGGATATTAGAATTGGGAATAATGTGCTGATTGGAGGAGGAGTGAAGATTTATGGAACAGATTTTCATTCTCTAGATTTTCATGATAGAAGAATTTTTGAATTAGACATCCAAAAACGCAAAAGTTCAGCTATAACAATAGGCAACGATTGCTTCATAGGAGCAGGTACTATTATTTTGTGTGGTGTTAATATTGGAGATTGTTCAATAATAGGTGCGGCAAGTGTTGTAACAAAAGACGTTCCTGCAGGAGAAATATGGGCAGGAAATCCAGCGCAATTCATAAGGAAGATATAAGGTATGGATAAAGTGACAGTTATTACCGTCTGTTATAATGCAGCTGAGTCTATTGAAGAAACCATTATTAGTGTTATAAACCAGACATATTCAAATCTGGAATATATCATTATAGATGGAAATTCTTCAGATGAAACTATGTCCATAATACAGAAATATCAAGAACATATTGATGTTGTTGTTAGTGAGCCGGATAATGGAATATATGATGCCATGAACAAAGGATTACAAATTGCATCAGGAGAATGGATTAATTTTATGAATGCTGGAGATACATTTATGAATGCATCTATTCTTGACCGTATGTTTGAAGACCAGGTTCCTGAACTGTATAAAGTAATGTATGGAGATACTGTGTTTAAGACAGCAAAAGGGAATAGTTTCTTGCGATGTCATCCAATATCTTATCTGGATCGTTGTATGCCTTTTTGTCATCAATCTTCATTTATAAGAAAAGGAATTGGTTTGTTTAATGCCGATTATCATATATGTGCCGATTATTATATGTTTTACACCTTGTATCTGAAATCCGGAGCTTCGGTATTTTTATACAGGCCAATAACGGTTGCCATATTTGATAATGAAGAAGGTATTTCCTCTGTTAAAGTAAAACAGGTGCGATCAGAGGTTTTAAAAATTCGTTCTTTGCATAAAGATCTACGATGGTGGATCGATTGGATCAAGTATCAAGTGAAGTTCAATGTATTAAGAATGAAGAAATAACAGTTACTAAATAATACGGGCTTAAAGAAGCTATTATGAAACTTGTATTTTCCATCATTGTTCCTATATATAATGCAGAAAAATATATCAATAGATGTATTGAGTCTGTCATATGTCAGACCTATCCGTTTTGGCAGCTGATACTCGTTGATGATGGGAGTCCAGATCAAGTATCGGCTAAATGCGCCAGCTATTTGAATGATAGTAGGATATTATACAAGAGAAAGACGAATGGTGGTGTGAGTTCTGCTCGGAATTATGGAATCACATTAGCAACAGGAGACTATATTTCTTTTTTAGATGCGGATGATTATCTGGATTCTCAATGTTTAGAAAAATGTGCTTCGTATTTAGCACAAGGAAATCTTGATGTCCTCCAATTTGGGCATAGTATATTGAGTAAAGAAGATGACTTGATCGAAAGAGTCGGAGCAGATTTTGGGCCAACAGATAATGTCAATTATATAAAGTCGAATACATTTCAAAAAAGTGTATGGGCAACAGTGTGTCGGAGGCAAATCATTACAAATAATAGTCTAGCATTTGATGAGACAATTAGATTAGCAGAAGATCAGTTATTTGTCTTAGATTTATTACAACATGCCAATCGAGTAATGCAAATATCAGATTCATTATATAATTACATACAATGGCCGACCTCGTCCGCACATCATTTGAATGCTGATGATACTGAAAAATCGGTGGTACAGATTGGCTTATATAAATGTATTCCAGAACTTAATGTTTATATTGGTACATTATTGATACAAATGACAATAGATTATCTGGCACAGAAAGGAAGCTCTATATCTAACATCATTTATGTTTTCACAAACCGACAGTTTTATGTTGCTAATCCATATGGGTTGCGATATAGTGTTATTTCTGGATTATTGAATATAAATAAATATATAACATTGGTCATTCTCAAGATATATGGTAGATTGAAATTTCAAATATATTCCACTGGCCGACCATATTAAGACGTATACGACTTATGATTAAGAATGTTATTTACATACAGGATTTCGCTCATGTAAATGGAGGAAATGCACATGTAGCTATCGTTTCTGCTATAGAATTAGTTCGTAGAGGTTATCATGTTGTATTTTTTTGTGGTAAATCTCCTATTGATTATGATTTGATAAAGGCGGGCGTTGATGTGCGATGTATCGGAAAAACTGATCTAATATCAGACAGAAGTGCAGCAAATGCATTCTTTTGGGGGTTATGGGATAGGATTGTCTATAAAAAACTTGACGCAGTATTAAGAGAATTCAATCCTTCAGATACAATCGTTCATATCCATGGATGGTATAAGACATTGTCTCCTTCAATATGGGGAGCACTAGCGCGTTATAGGTATAAATGTGTCGTTACTTTACATGATTATTTTTTGTTGTGCCAGAATGGTGGTTTATATAATTTTAGAACCAATAAAGTATGCCATTTAAAATTATTGTCTGCATCCTGTTTGTTTTGTAATTGTGATTCTCGTACTTATTTTCATAAATTATGGAGAGATGTGCGTCAGGTCATACAATATAGGGCAATGAAAAAGAATTCTCCATTTTTTGTCATTTCAATTGGGGAGTTAAATGAGAATGCTTCGCGTCCCGTTCTTTCTCCATTTGTTAAAAAATGGTATCGTGTTCAGAATCCGATAGATCTCAATCATAGTGGGTTCGTTGATATAAGTTCTAACCAATACTATATATTTGTAGGTAGAGTTTCGACGGAGAAAGGTGTAAGGATGTTCTGCCAAGCGATAACAGACTTAAAATTAAAGGGATGTGTTTTGGGTAGTGGTCCATTGTATAAAGAATTGTCTGAGGAATTCCCCAATATACAATTTTCGGGTTGGATAACAGGAATCCAGAAAGATATACTTATACGAGAAAAAGCGAAATGTTTGGTATTCCCATCTTTATTGTATGAGGGATCTCCTTTAACTACAATTGAACTAAAATCATATGGTATCCCTTCGATTGTCTCTGATGGTTGTGCCGCAGCAGAACAGATCACGGATGGAAAGGATGGTTATATTTTCAAGATGGGAGATTGTGAGGACTTAAAGTCTACCATTATGAAATATGAGAAGAGTGATTTAAGCATGATGCAGGATTATATAAAGTCACATTTTGTTCCAGAGAATTATTCTATTCAAAGGCATTGTGATCGATTAATAGATGTATATAATGATATTCTGCAATTCTAAAAACCGAAAAAGCGATTGTAGATTATTATTCGAATTAAGACAATTTTAAAAGTTATAAATATTATTTTAGAAATTAAACAGTTTAAATTTTATATTTATTATGAAAAAGTTTTTATTTTCAGCTAAACTGGTGATGATTACCAGTTTCATTGCACTTAGTATTAGTTCTTGTCATGATCTTGATCCAATCAGAGAAAGACTGGATAACTTGGAGATGTCTGTTCATGACTTACAGTCAGCCGTAAAAGCTCTACAAGATGCATATAGTGGTGGAAAGATTATCAAAAGTGTAACTCCACTCACAGATGCAAAAGCAGGAGGATGGTTGTTGACGTTCTCAGATATGTCTGAGATTCGTATCGAGAATGGTTTCGATGGAGTTGATGGAATTACTCCATACTTGAAGATTGATCAGGATGGCTATTGGTCAGTATCTTATGATAAGGGTGAGACTTTTATTGCTATATTAGATGAGGAAGGCAAGATGATTAATGCTGTAGGAAAGGATGGTAAAGATGGTAAAGATGGAGAAGATGGAAATGATGGAGAAGAAGGTTTTTCTGTCAAAGTGGATACCAATAAATCTGGCTATTATGTAATCCAGACTTATAAAGAGTCTGATTCTGACAATATAATTAGTGAGATAGTTACTCCATATATATCTACATCAAGCAGAGTTATATCATCGTTGTCAGAAAACACACAAAAACACACATTGACAATGAAAATGGCAGATGGAAAAGAATTCACCTTCGCGCAGCATTATGAGTTCCCTACAAGTATTACTATTCTGACAAATACTGCAGTTGGCCTCAGTAAAGGCGGTCAGTCGAAGGTTGAGTTCCGTATAAGCCCATCGAATGCTGTAATCGGAAACTGCAAGATAGAACTTGATAAGATTGGTGCATATAGTACTCGTGCTTCATATGTAACAAGTCCTGTATATTATAGCCTTGTAAAAGTTGAGCAGGTCTACGATTCTAGTAATACGATGAAGACCGGTCAGTATCGCGCGATTATCGCAGATAATAATAAAGGTGTGTCTTATGATGATATGGTGACAATTGTATTAACAATGAAAGATTCGTCAAATAGCGAATTCCAGATTTCATCATCATCATTTGAAATTAAGTCAGCTTATTAATTTTGATAGTGAAATGAAAACGATATTGAAGTCTTATTGGTCTATAATGGCCATCTGTATGGCATGTTGCTTTGGCGCGTGTCAGGATCTTGATGGTATCAGAAGTCGTTTGGATGATCTCGATTCTTCAGTTAATAATCTTCAGTCGGCGGTTAAAGCTATTCAAGATGCATATTCTGATGGTAAAATTGTAACTGGAGTAAAACCGTTTTCTGATGCAAATAATGGAGGTTGGAAGATCTCTTTTTCAGATAATTCGGATATTATTATACCTAATGGTAAAGATGGCATTGACGCTATTACCCCGTTCTTAAAGATCGATGCTGGTGGATACTGGACCATATCATACGATAATGGAGAGTCTTTTGAAGCATTGTTAGATGAAGAAGAGAACAAAATAAAGGCTATTGGCATAGATGGCATAGATGGCATAGATGGCCTTTCTGCACGCCCTTCTATAGATGCTCAGGGGAATTATATTATACAATTCTATCGAGAATCAGAACCAACTGTTATTATTCGCGAAGTCAAGTCTGAAATAACTTCCGATTCACATAATGTTCTTTCATCTATGACTCAAGATGATCGTACGCATGTGATTACTATGAATTTGGCAGATGGTACATCTTACACATTTAATCAGCATCTTTCATTGCCTAAGAGTATTTCTATTCTTTCACAGAAATCTCTGGTTCTTACCAGTGGAGCAAAAGCAAGCATAGAGTTCCGCGTCAATCCATCTAACGCTGCGATTTCTTTGGATGATGTGGTTCTTGATAAGGTAGGCACTACTCGTTCATTTAATGTGAATTCTCCAACAGCGTACAAGGTTCTTTCTTTGGAGCAGGTTTATGAGGGAAAGACAATGAAAGTCGGACAGTATCGTGTTACAATACAGGATACTAAGGGACAATCTGCTTATAATGATCAAGTGGCATTGGTGCTCTCTATTGCAGGCTCTGGTAGTTCAAAGATGCAGATTTCTTCTTCTCCATTCAATGTAAGTCGTACAGATCTTAAGTTGAATACAGGTTTACCTGTTGTATATATTAATACCCCGAATTCTGTTGCAATCGATACTAAAGATGATTGGCTTGCTGGTGTTAATATGATGATTGTCAAGCCAGACAATACGATAGACTATCAAGGTACGTTGAGTATGAAGGGTCGAGGAAACAGCACATGGCTTCTTGACAAGAAACCTTATGCCCTTAAACTGGATACCAAAGAATCTATTCTAGGAATGAAGAAACACAAACGTTGGTGTTTGCTTGCAAATTATAGAGATCGTACTTTGATGCGTAATGATATTGCGTTTGAGATTGCGAAAAGAACTGAATTGGCATGGACTCCAAGTGGAGAATTCGTAGAGTTGGTTTTTAATGGCAAGCATGTCGGTAGCTACTATTTGTGTGAGCAGGTAAAGGTTGACAAAAACCGTGTAGATGTTGCGGAACTTGATCCAGAAGTAACTAGTGGCGAAGGTATAACTGGCGGATATCTTTTCGAGCTTGATACCTATTATGATGAGGTATATAAGTTCAAGGCAGCTCGAACAAATTTCCCATGGATGTTTAAGGATCCGGATGAAGTGAATACTGCACAGTTCAATTATGTGCAGAATTATGTCAATGCGATGGAGGACGCATTATATAGTACGACGAAATTTAAGAATAGAGAGTTCGTAAACTATATGGATCTTGAATCATTCGTCGATTGGTGGTTTGTCAATGAATTAACAATGAATGATGAGTGTAAGTTCCCGAAGAGCTGCTATATGAATAAAGACATCAATGGCAAGATGAAGGCTGGCCCAGTTTGGGATTTCGATGCCGGAACCTTTATGCCATCTAGAGCAAATGCATTCTTTGGAAAAGAGAGCTTATACTATCCACAATTGTTTAGGGATAGTCAGTTCGTTTCTTTGGTGAAAACTAGATGGGTAAAGTTTAAGCCATCTTTCTTGAAAGATATTCCTGAGATTATTGAGAAAAGAAGAGAGAAGCTGAAGAAATCTGATGCAATAAATATCAAGATGTGGCCAATTAGAGCTATGGCAGACAACGGTGATGAAACGATGGATTTTGATGCTGCAGTCACACGTTTAAAGACCAGTTATCTTAATAAACTTAGTTGGCTTGATGCTCAGATCCAAGCAATGTAATTCATGATAGAATTCAAGAAACTCAAACAAAATCTCAAAAGGGACGTCGGTATACTACCCACTATCCGACTCTCCCTTTTGGGGGATTCTGCAACCCAGTTTTTGGCCATAGCCATCAAGGGAATGGCGATTGAACGAGGGTATAATATTGATCTCTTTGAGGCTGAGTATAATCAGGTAGAACGTCAGATACTTGATCCTACTAGTACTTTATATCAGCATGAGGCTCAGTATACTATCGTTTACCAGTCTACTCATAAATTGATGGAGTCATATGCGCACATGTCTTTCGAGGAACAGGCACGTATGGCTGATGATCGTCTTGCTTTTATTCGTACTATTTGTCAACAGATTCCTGGTCACATAATATATTACAATTATCCTGAGATAGAGGATACAGTATTTGGCTCGTATGCTAACAAAGTGCAGACTTCGTTCTCATATCAGCTCAGGAAACTGAATTATGAATTGATGAACCTTGCTCAGGAATACCAGAACCTTTCAATTTGTGATATTTCGGGGCTTCAGAACAAGTTCGGCAGGGATTGGATGTTTGACTCATCGATATATGTGTCTACAGAGATGTTAATCTCTTTGGACGCTCTTCCTTATGTTGCATCTCGTACAATGGATATTATCCAGAGCATAGAAGGAAAGTTTAAGAAGTGCCTTATTCTTGATCTGGACAATACTGTATGGGGTGGAATTGTAGGTGATGATGGATGGGAAAACATTCAGATTGGCCATGGTTTAGGTATCGGAAAAGCGTTCAGTGAATTTCAGCAATGGATTAAGAAGTTAAAAAATCGCGGAATAATCATAGCTATATGTTCGAAGAATGATGAAATGAAAGCTAAGGAACCATTCGAAAAGAATCCAGAAATGGTTCTGAAGTTAGATGATATCTCAGTGTTCATTGCCAATTGGGAAAATAAGGCTGACAACATTCGTACTATCCAGCGAATTCTCAATATAGGATTTGACTCGATGGTTTTCATTGATGATAACCCATTTGAGCGTAACATGGTTCGCGAAAACATCTCTGGAATAGCTGTTCCCGAAATGCCAGAAGATCCGGGAGATTATCTTGAGTTTCTATATTCTCAGAATCTGTTTGAGACAGCTTCATATAGTAGTGCGGATAAAGATCGTACCAAACAGTACCAGGTTGAAGCAAAACGTGTAACAGCGGCAAAGGCGTTTGCCAATGAATCCGAGTTCCTGCAATCTCTTAATATGGTAAGTGAAGTTAAGGGATTTGATAAGTTCAATATTCCTCGTGTTGCCCAATTGAGTCAGCGAAGTAACCAGTTCAATCTAAGAACTATACGTTATACAGAAGACCAGATTACAGCGATTGAGGATAGTGGCCGATATGCCACTTTCAGCTTTACGCTGGAGGATAAGTATGGAGACAATGGACTGATAGCGGTTGTAATCATGGAGAAGACAAATTCAGAAACACTCTTTATTGATACATGGTTCATGTCTTGCCGAGTCCTAAAAAGGGGTATGGAGAACTTTACGCTTAACACGTTAGTTCGTTATGCTCGTGCGAATGGGTATAAGAAAATTATTGGAGAGTATCTTCCAACACAGAAAAATGGCATGGTTAAAGAGCACTTTCCGAATCTCGGTTTTACAGCGATTAATGAAACTGAATACGAATTAAATGTAGAGAATTATGAAGATAGACCATGTTGGATATCTCGTAAATGATATATTGAATAGTGCCAACAGTTTTGAAGTATTGGGTTATAATAGAGGAGAGGTTATTAAGGACCCGATACAGAAGTGTTTTATCTGTTTTCTAAGAAGAGAAATTGACGAACCTAAGATTGAGCTGGTTCAACCTTTTGAAGAAAACGCAAATATGCGGAAGTTACTGACAAAAAGAGGAGTATCTCCCTACCATCTTTGTTATGAGGTCGAGGATGTTCAGGCCATTTATAGTCAACTCTCAGAGACAGAAGGTTGGTTGCCAATATTTGCACCAGTAGAAGCAGTTGCCTTTGGTAATCGTAAAATTACATATTTTTTGAATTCAGAAACTGGGTTCATAGAGTTTTTAAATAAAGACTAAATAAAACAAATAGAAATGGATCATAACGCAATATTAAGCCAATTGCAGGAGATCTTTAGAGATGTCCTCGATAATGACAGTATCGTACTTACTGATGCTACCACAGCAAAAGATATAGAGGAATGGGATTCGTTAGCACACGTGCAATTAGTTGTTGCCATACAAAATGCCTTCGGAAAAAAGTTCCTCAGTAAAGAGATGATGGAATGGCAGTCTGTCAATGATATTATTCGTTCTATTGGCAAATAAGAATATCGATGCAGAAAACCATCATTGATGATCAAACTATCAATTATATTAAGGTAGTAGATTACTTTGGAATCAAGAAGGGAGATGTTGTTTTTGTGTCATCGGATCTGAAACAGCTTTTTTTTCAGGAGACAATGGTGCATGATACATTTCCGGACATTAATCTATTCATAGATACTATTCTAGAAAAGATAGGTCCAGAAGGGACTTTATTGGTTCCAACTTATAATTGGGATTTTTGTAAAGGAATCACATTTGACTGGAAAAAAACGAAGGGAAAGACCGGCTCATTGGGAAACGCCTGTCTGAAACGTGGTGATTTTAAGCGTACAAAACATCCTATTTATTCATGTGTAGTTTGTGGAAAGGATCAGGACTATCTTTGTTCCCTTGATTATCAGTCCTCATTTGGAGATGATTCTATCTTCGGATATTTAGATCGGAATCACGCTCGTCAGATAGTTATTGATGTAAGTTTGACCGATTGCTTTACTTACATACATTATATTGAAGAAAAGGTTCCTGGCATTGAGTATCGTTTCAAGAAAGATTTCACGGCTGGTTATATTGATGCAGAAGGGAAACTGGATACACGAACATATTCAATGTTGGTAAGATATCTGGATAAAGAGGTTGTTACAGATTTTACAGGGATTGAGGAGATATTTGTTGAGACCGGATTAGAGCATGCTTATCTTATAAATGGCATCTCGTATTATATAATTGATGATCTGCATAGTCTTGTGACCCCTGTTCTGGAAGATATAAAAGATAATAAGAGTCGAGGAATTTGCAGATATTATGGTCAATAATAGCAGACATTACATGAAGATATTGCATATTTCAAAATACTATTATCCATTCATTGGCGGTGTAGAGAATATCTGTAAATACCTTGTAGAAAGAATGCCGCAACATGAGACAAGTGTAGTATGTTTTTCAGAAAACACCCAAGATACGATTGATGATGTTAATGGGCATACGGTCTATCGTGCTGGAGTTTTTGCAAATATAGCGCGGCAGGCATTGTCTTTATCATATGGGAAACTGCTAAAGTTCGCTATTCAGAAAGTAAAACCTGACGTTATTCAATACCATTGGGCCAATCCTTATCCGGTTTTGTTTTTACAGATGATGATGCCAAAAGAGACAAAACTTGTTATTCATTGGCACATGGATATTATTCACCAATGGTATCTTTATTGGGCTGTTAAACCTTGGGAAAGATGGCTGATTAAAAGAGCGGATCAGATTGTAGTTACAAGTCCGCAGTATCGAGACGGATCCAAACCTCTTCAATCAGTCAAAGACAAAGTAAGTGTCGTCCCCAATTGTATAGAAGAAGATAAACTGCAGTTACGGGAAGGAGATGCAGAAAGAATTGCCGCGATCAAAGCCACCTATGGAAATAAGCCGATTGTTTTTTTCATGGGTCGTCATATCAAATACAAAGGATTGCCACATTTATTGAAAGCAGAATCCTATTTGACCTCTGATTGTGTAATAGTAATAGGAGGAAATGGTCCGCTTACCCAACAACTAAAACAAGAATCACAAGGGAGTAAAAGAGTCTATTTTACTGGACGACTTAGCGAAGACGATTTGCGATGTTATCTCTATGCGGCTACGGTATTTGCATTCCCGAGCATTACGAAGAATGAGGCATTCGGTGTGGCACTGGCAGAAGCTATGTATTGTTATACTCCAGCAGTAACATTTACAATTGAGGGTAGTGGCGTGAATTGGGTGAATCTTGATGGAATTACAGGTATTGAGGTCTCCCAAGGTCCTGAAATGGATAGAAACTATGCAGCGGCAATAGATAAATTAATAATGCAGCCTGATTTGAACAAGCAGTTCTCAGAAGCAGCACATAAGAGGGTTGCTGAGAATTTCTTAATTGGCAATATGGTTGAGGCGATGAACCGTATTTATGATAAAATTAAGCAATAAAATCAAGAGCGAAAAAAGATACCTCATTCCTAAACGCTCCTGTTTTGGTGTTATGACAATATAAGTAGAACACCTTATAAAGGAACTTCTAATTACGACATCCTTGGGTCTTTTGATTTTAAGGATGTCGTAATTATTTTTGTGTAGTTTTGCAATGCGGAGTTGTCAAATGTGACTATTTAAGTTTTTTTGAGAATAGGGGATAAGCTATATTTGAAAAATTCAACGAAATTTCTTATCTTTGCACACATTATTAGCAAGTCAGATCAATATGACGACACAAGATTCTCGCGAATTTCTTTATTATAAAATTCCTATTTTTTTTGGAGATTTAGCAACACATTTATTTGTGTTACTTTTTTTGATGCGGACAATCCCGTTTGTGGAAGTCAGCACCGTTATGGATGATGGCTATAGTCCGTCATTGTTATATGTCCTTCTTGCTGTCTCATTTATTGTAGCAATTAGCAATATTCCAATAAAGCTGCATACTCGTTATATGCGTTTGCGAATGGAGGCGTGGCGCACATTCAAGCAGACATTTGTCACCTACATGGTCTATACTGTACTTGTGGCAATGGTATATAAGGAAACTCCACGTCATTTACTGGTAGAAGCATTTTTTATATGTCTGCCTATTTTGATGATAATTCATCTCATTGCTAATCGTTTTGTAAAATACCTTCGAGGACTAGGCCATAATACACGTAATGTAGTGATGATTGGACTTGATGAGACCCAGCTGAAGATGTATCATGCGTTAGTTGATGATTACGTGTTTACAGGCTATCGCGTATTTGGTTTTTTCAGTTCTTTCCCAAAGGCATTGGTACCTAAAGAAAGTACTTTGTTAGGGAGTGTGAGCGATTTCTTTAGTTGGATTGATGAAGACGGTCATTGTCCTGATGAGATTTATTGTTCTTTGTCTCCTGCTATTAATAAAAGTGAAGTTGACCAAATTATTCGTATCTGTAACGAGAAACTTATCGAGTTTTATTTTGTGCCAAACTTTGATGGTTATCCAAAGCGAAGGCTTACTGTGCGAACTAAAGGAAATGTCAATTACATCAAATTGAGAGAAGAGCCCTTACAGTCTTTGGTCTCTAAAATGGGGAAAAGAGCTTTTGACATTGTATTTAGTGCATTGTTCTTGTGTACTATCTATCCGTTTGTTTTGCTTTTTGTGTGGATAGGTAATAAAGTAACGGGAAATGTTGGTCCTCTATATTTCCGACAAGCGCGAACAGGCTATAATGGTGAATCTTTTTATATCTACAAGTTTAGATCGATGAAAGTCAATGCCGATGCTGATAGGATTCAGGCTACGCAAGACGATCCCCGAAAGACTCCATTTGGCGATTTCCTCCGTCGGTCATCCATCGATGAACTGCCTCAGTTTATCAATGTCTTCTTGGGAAACATGAGTGTCATTGGTCCTCGTCCGCATATGGAGTATCATACTGAAATGTATAGTTCTCTTATTGCAGATTATATGGTCCGACATCTGGCTAAACCTGGAATCACTGGTTGGGCCCAGGTTTCAGGATGTAGGGGAGAAACAAAAACAGTAGAGGATATGAAGCGTCGCGTAGAATATGATATCTGGTATATTGAGCATTGGACGCCCCTTCTCGATACGGAGATATTCTTTAAGACTCTCTGGCAACTTCTCCCTGGTCATGATAAGCAGGCCTATTGATTTTGGATTATTCAGATTGACGCTTGTTATGAATTTATTATAAGAATTAAGTCATTATTGAAATAAATATCTCTATGAGTATTTTTAAAGACAAAGTCCTTCTTATTACTGGAGGAACAGGTTCCTTTGGAAACATGGTGTTAAAGCGTTTCTTGGATTCAGACATTCGAGAAATACGCATATTCTCCCGTGATGAGAAAAAGCAGGATGATATGCGTCATCACATTCAGGATATGTATCCTACTGATATTGCAAATAAGGTTAAGTTCTACATCGGAGATGTGCGAGACCGTAATAGCATAGATGTGGCGATGCGAGGCGGTGTAGACTATATATTTTCAGCAGCAGCTCTCAAACAGGTGCCTTCTTGCGAGTTTTTCCCTATGCAAGCTGTTGAGACTAATATTATTGGAACTAATAATGTCCTTGAATCAGCGATCCGTCATGGAGTAAAGAATATAGTCGTTCTCTCAACCGATAAGGCCGCATATCCTATCAATGCGATGGGAATCTCTAAATCTATGATGGAGAAAGTCGCTATGGCAAAGGGACGTCAATTGGGCGAAAATGCGCAGACAACTATTTGTTGTACTCGTTACGGTAACGTTATGGCCAGTCGAGGATCTGTTATTCCTCTTTGGGTAGAGCAGATGACCGAGGGAAAACCTATCACCATTACTGATCCGAACATGACACGTTACATGATGACCCTCAACGATGCCGTAGATCTTGTGATGTATGCATTTGAGCATGGCCGTAATGGAGATCTTTTTGTGCAGAAGGCTCCTGCATGTAGCTTGGATGTGCTTGCTCAAGCACTTAAGGAGACCTATGCGGAGATAGATCCAAAATATCTTGATACAGAAGTTAAGGTGATTGGAACTCGCCATGGAGAGAAGGTTTATGAGACGCTTGTTACTCGAGAAGAGATGGCACGTGCTATTGATTGTGGCGAGTATTTCCGTATTCCTTGTGACGGTCGAGACCTGAATTATGATAAAGTTGAAGGCGGGAACCCGGATGTCGCAAAGATGGAAGAGTATCATTCTCATAATACTCGTCGATTGAATGTAGAGGAAATGAAGGAATTGTTACATAAGCTTACATTTATTCGAGAGGATCTAGGATTACAGCCTCGTGCTAAATCAAAGGAGATTCGCTCAGAATAAGAGACCTCATTTACGATCTATTAGAATAGCAGATTTGTATCATAAATTGCAAAGAAAAACGTGCAAAAAGTTGTTTTAGACTTCGTGCACGTTTTTTTTTTGTAATTTTTTATGTTATATTAAGGATTATATTTGTTTTTTATATATATTTGTGCCAAATAATAATATAATTGATGAATTATATGCTCTCGAGATTCTCCCGTTGGTATTTCTCTCGCAACGCATTACCATATTGGTGCATTCTTACCATAGATTGCGTCATAATTGTATTCTCTGGCATTTTATCCATATATTTGACGGTCGGGGGAGATGGTCTGGCTCATGGATTTTGGCATTATATTACCACCTTATGTTGTTTGATGCCATTCTTTATCCTGGGTATGCGTCTCTTCCATACTTATAGTGGCATTCTTCGATACTCATCATTTGTTGATCTGATGCGAGTATCGTGTGCATTGATGGTTGGCGTCATAGGCTCGATACTGTTGAATATAATTCTTGAGGCTGTAGGAACTACCTTTCAGTTAGCTTCGATCTCATTGTCACAACAGGTGATTATGTATATAATCGCCATGGTGTGTATGTGGTCTATGCGTATTGTCGTCAAATATGTGTTCGATACGAGTTATAAAAGTCGGGATGCAAGACTCGTGTTTATTTTCGGTGTTCGTGATGGAGGTATTTCATTGGCTAAGAGTATGCGCAATGAACATCCGATTCGTTATGTAGTCAAAGGCTTTGTGTCTGATGATCCTACCTATCAGGGACGATATCTTGTTGGTGTACAAGTCTATAATGCAGATCATGCATTGGTAAGAAGTATGCAGAAAGTAGGGGCTTCTGTCCTTTTTGTCAGCCCTTTAGCCTCAGAACGTTTCCGCAATAACCAGGCTCTTGTCGATCAACTGATGAAGGCTGGCATCAAGATTATGATGATGCCTGCAGAAGAGACATGGGACGGGAAAACTGTGCTCAAACATGAACGCCTTAAAGAGGTTGATATTGAGGATTTGCTTCCGCGAGATAAGATTGAAGTTGATCTCGCTGCTATTGGTGAGATGCTGAAGGATAAGCGTATCCTCATCACTGGAGCTGCTGGTTCCATCGGTAGTGAGATGGTGCGCCAGGTAGCAAAGTTCGCTCCAGCACATTTGATTCTCATCGATCAGGCAGAAACTCCTATGCACGATGTGCGACTTTATATGGCGCGCAATTATTCGCAGATTCCCTGTGAGACCATTGTGAGTAGCATCAGTAATGCAACTCACATGGAGCAGATTTTCTCCGAATTTAAGCCAGAGTATGTCTTCCATGCCGCTGCTTATAAGCATGTGCCGATGATGGAAGACAATCCTGCTATGGCCATTCAGAATAATGTCTATGGTACACGTGTCATTGCGGATCTTGCAGTCAAATATGAGGCCAAGAAGTTCGTGATGATCAGTACAGATAAGGCTGTGAATCCGACCAATGTCATGGGTTGCTCGAAGCGTATCTGTGAGATATACTGTCAGGCATTGAATAAGAAACTTTGGGAAGAGACTCAGAGGACAGGCAAGCCTACCACACAGTTCATCACTACACGTTTTGGTAATGTCCTGGGCAGTAATGGTAGCGTTATCCCTATTTTCCGTGAGCAGATCCGCAAAGGAGGACCTGTGACCGTTACCCATCCGGATATCATCCGTTTCTTCATGCTTATCCCAGAAGCTTGCCAACTGGTGCTCGAAGCAGGTACGATGGGCCATGGCGGCGAGATCTTTGTTTTCGATATGGGAAAACCGGTACGAATTGCAGATCTTGCAAAACGTATGATTGATTTATCAGGCGCTAAGAACGTTGAAATCAAGTATTCTGGTTTGCGTGATGGTGAGAAACTGTATGAGGAGGTTCTTAACGACGCAGAGCAGACCAAGCCAACCATCCATCCGAAGATTAAGGTCGCTACGGTTCGAGAATATCCGTTCGAGTTGGCTTTGAAGAACGAAAGAGAGCTTTATGATCTTTCCTTTACCTATGATGATATGGCTATTGTCGGTAAGATGAAAGAGATTGTTCCTGAATATAAGAGTCAGCATTCGAAATACGAAACGCTCGATAAGTAAGATGGAATATCAACACTTGATTCCAAGTGTTGATATTTTTTATGTATGATTTCAACATCGTGTACCGGATGTTGAAATTCTTGGCCGTGGCATCCTCTTTTGCGTACGCAAAAGAGGATGCCACGGCTTAAAATGTGCCGTCAGGATTTCGTTTGTTCCTATTTTTTCTCATGAAAGGTAGTATAGGAAATTCTGATGACTTTTTTGACCTTCAAAGCAATATTCATGCTAAGTGGTAGGTCGTCGACAGAAGGATTGTCCGGGGTATTATAGATACTTATTTTGATTACGTTAGTGGACAAAATAAAAAAAAACGTACATTTTGAGAAAATATAAAATTAGTTTTTCCGTAAAAAGAGAATAATATGAATATTATTTATTATATTTGTCGCGCATGATTGTATAGTATTTATACTAATCAGTCTTGACTACAGTATGAAGAAGAAATATAAAATCGGATACACCACTGGTGTATATGACATGTTTCATATCGGTCACCTCAATATTCTTCGCAAGGCCAAAGAGCAATGCGAGTATCTGGTAGTAGGTGTGACTACTGATGAACTTTGCTTCAATCGAAAACAAAAGTATCCTATCATCAATGAAGAGGAACGTATGGCCATCGTTGAGGCAATACGATATGTCGATAAGGTCGTCCCCCAAGTTGACATGGAGAAGATTCGCCCTGTTAAGGAATTAGGTGCAGATGCCGTGTTTGTCGGGTCTGATTGGAAGGGTACAGATGCATGGAATCAGTATGAAAAAGACTTTGCAGAGGTAGGCTGCACAGTAGTATATCTTGATTATACGGATGGCGTCAGTTCTTCTATGTTAAGAGAAAGGATTTCAAAATAGTCAGTTTTCTTTGGGCAGCTTAATAGGTATTTCTGCCCATGGTATAATCTATGGCAAGCGATAATTTAAAGAATAAAACCAAGAACGGATTTTTATGGAGTACCATTGAGAGATTCTCTTCTCAAGGGATTCAGTTTGTATTTGGCATTCTTATCGCGCGAATCCTTAGCCCAGAGGATTATGGAATCATAGCTATGCCGCTTGTCTTTCTTGCTCTTGCGCAGGTTTTTATCGACAGCGGTTTCAGCAATGCACTTGTACGTAAGCCCGATTTGAAAGAAGAGGATCTTTCGACCGCATTTTATTTTAATATTATTGTTGGAGCTGTTTGTTATCTCCTTCTGTTCATCGCCTCACCATGGATCGCGGATTTTTATCATACGCCAGTCCTGACAAAACTGCTGAAGGTCACTGCACTTGCTACCTTGTTCAATCCTTTATGTGCAGTACAACAGGCCATCTTGACTAAGAAGATCGACTTCAAATCGCAGGCGAAGGTCTCGGTTGCAGCAGCAATGGTAAGTGGTGGTGTAGGTCTTTATCTCGCCTATGCCGGATTGGGAGTTTGGGCATTAGTGTTCCAGCAAGTGTCGGCCGCTTTGATCCGGACAATTAGTCTTTGGCTGGTGTCCAGATGGCGTCCTGTCACAGGTTGGTCACAAACTTCCTTCAGCTATCTTTGGGGGTATGGAAGTAAGATAATGGGCGTAGGAATCCTTGATACGGTTTTCAATAATATATACCCTTTGGTTATTGGTAAGTTCTATACCGCCAAGGATTTGGGTGATTATACACGTGCCCAGCAATTCGTTGATTTGCCTATCAAGAATGGTACGGGTATCTTACAGAGAGTCTCATTCCCTGTCCTTAGTTCAATACAGAATGACGACAGCCGGCTTCAGACGAATTATTTGCGCATGCTCAGGGTAACCGCCTTCATCATGTTTCCATTGTTGTTTGGTATTGCCATACTTGCAAAACCTTTTGTTCTTGTATTTCTAGGAGAAAAATGGCTTGGTTGTGTGCTGCTTTTGCAGATATTGTGTGTTGCTAAGATTTGGACACCGATCAATGCGGTCAATCTTAATCTCCTTCAAGTGAAAGGTCGCTCTGATATATTCTTAAAGCTTGAACTGCTTAAGAAGGCCGTTATCGTCCTTACCATGATAGTGACCATACCACAGGGAATCATCTGGATGGTATCTGGTACAGTATTTACTACCTTTATCGCTTTCGTTATTAATACATTGGCGACCCAGAAATTAGTGAATGTCGGTCTATGGCAACAAATCAAGGAGTTTGTTCCGACGCTAGCTGTATCGTTGATAATGGTTATCGTAATCTACTTGGCTAATAGTATTGTTACGAGTATTTATGTCCAATTGTTCGGCGGATTTGTCATAGGGGCTATTGCCTATATAAGTCTGGCATATATCTTTAAGCTCAGATCTCTGATTGATGCATTGCGGTTCATCAGGAAATCTTAAACACATCGGGATGGATAATATAGTTGTAATTACTCAGAATGTGAAAATTCCGTCTTTGTCTTCTTTGAGAAATGTATTGAAGGCAGGGACAGAGACCCTTGTCGTATCAACACAGTTCATCTTCGAAAATGAGGCAGAGCAAATCCGCCAGGCACTAAATACAGGGTGTGAGTTTAGGAACTTCTCAGATTTCTTGACCGATGCTGATTGGGATCGTTGTGACACAGAAGCTTATACCGTAGATGTCAGGAATACAAGTGAGTATTACAAGGAGATCAAAAGACTCAAGAATCGGTCTGTGGTAGAAAAGATCCTGAAAGATTATCCTTGCAATAACCGTCTGTTGGTGTGCGACGACCTTGGACTTGATGAAGAAGTCTGGCTTGAATATAAGTTCACGAAGGTAGAATGTGAGTATTATCACCAAAGAGAGACAGTTCAGGATACCAATCATAAGCGAGGCCCTATTCGAAATATAGTCAGCAAAATCGCTGCAGTATTGCATACGATATTTGTTTCATATAGGAATGATATCTATGTTTCTATTATTGATGGCCAGAAGCATCTTTTCTTTGGAAGTATGAATCGTATTGCCTATCGATTGGATGCAGACTTTACAAAAGCTTCAAAGATAGAAAATCTCAGATTCATTTGTGAATATCTTTCAGATCGTTTGTTCGGTTATATCCCACAGAATAACGTTGTCCGCATGTCGACCTTACACGAAGGGACCATGTGGAGTTTCCCCGATCATCCACATTTTAATCTGAAACTGCTGCAGGATGGCTATCTCCCTCCAAACTATAGTAGTAAGTATCTCCTTTTTAACGGTAACCATATAGAGTATTACACCTGGGATAAATTAGGACAGCAGATATTCGACTATCATCATCTTAAGAGCAGGGTCATTCCATTTAGAAAAAAACTCTATCTTCCACAGCCTAGTTTCCCTGGTCAGATTAAGAAAGTGCTGTGTGTAGCATCAGGAGCAGGAGACTGGACGGCCGTAAAAAACCGGTCGGACGAAGACAAGATGATACATGCTTTCGGTAAGATAGCTGCGATGTTCCCTGATATTGAATTCATCTATCGCTGTCATCCCGTATGGATACATCCCTCGCATCAGGGAGTTAATTCAATTAATCGAGCAGCAGAATACATTGACTATCTTCTTCTTTCTAACTTCAAGATATCTTGTAATATCCCGAATGCTAATGCGGATGGAAAATTCATCTTGTCTTATAAGCGAAGTTCCTTTGAAGATGATCTGAAAGATGTAGATGTCGTCTTCGGAGAACATTCTATTTCAATGATAGATGCTGCCTTTAAGAGCATACTGTTTGCATCTTGCAATGTTACAGGCCGGCGAGACTTCTTTGCGGGTGTTACAGCGATGGGATTCCCACATTGTGAAAGTGTTGAGGAGATTGCAGCACTCCTTCATCGACTGACCGAACCAGAGTTTCGTATGACTTATGAGCAGGCAGTAGGGAACTATAACGCAATGACAGATGAAGAATAAAGTCTTATGAATATTTCTGACTCAAAAATTATAAATCTGCCAAAGATAGCGGATCCGAGAGGAAATCTCTCAATTATCGAGCAACTCAAGCAGATACCATTCACAATCAAGCGTACCTATTGGATATATGATGTACCAGGTGGATGTGATCGAGGAGGTCATGCTTATAAGGAGAATGAGGAGTTTATCGTGGCTCTTTCCGGTGCTTTTGATGTAGAGCTGGATGATGGTCAGGAGAGAAAGACCTTCTCGCTTAACCGCTCGTATAATGGTCTCTATGTACCTAAAGGCATGTGGCGTAAAATGACCAACTTCTCCACCAATTCGCTTGCACTGGTATTGTCTTCTACTGAGTATGATGTGAAAGACTATATCATGGATTATGAGGAGTTTAAGAAATGGTCGGCAGGAGAACCGATTGATACTAAACCTGCAGACTATGCTCCCATGAGCAATGTCAGGACATCTATCTCTATCAAGGAGAATGTATCGGTATTTGATTGTTCGCTCTGTCAGCTAAATAAATTCCACGATCCAGAAGGCAATCTGACCGTAGTTTCAGAGAACGTTCATGTGCCATTCAATATTAATCGTGTATTTTACTCTTATGATATTCCGGGCGGGGAAAGCCGAGGTGCACATGCTCACAAGGAATGCCATCAGTTCATCATTGCGGCATCGGGTAGCTTCGAGGTCGTTTTGGATGATGGAACCAATAAGCGTACCGTCACTCTCAACCGCCCATTCTGGGGATTGCATGTGCCACCTGGAGTCTGGGCTTCAGAGCAAGGGTTTTCTTCGGGAAGCATTTGCCTTGTCCTTGCGAGTCATGGATATTCGGAGGCAGACTATATAAGAGACTATGACGAATTTCTAAAGTATATACACTCCTGAAATATAATAAAATATGGTAAAGCTATTAGACCTTCAGGCTATCACTATGCAGCATGAAGCAGAATACAAAGCTGCAGTAAACCGGGTTATAGAGTCTGGCTGGTTCCTTCAGGGTAACGAGAATAAGCAGTTTGAGGCTGATTACGCGCAATATATCGGAACCACATCGACGGGGGAGGTGAAGCCGGATCTAGAGTGTATTGCTGTGGCAAATGGGCTGGATGCACTTTATCTCATTATGCGAGCATACAAGGAAATGGGTATTATGCAGGATGGTGACGAGATTATCGTTCCAGCCAACACCTATATAGCCACCATACTTGCCATTACTAAGAACAATCTAGTCCCTGTACTTGTGGAACCGACCTGGGAGAATCTTGAAATCGATATAGATCGAATTGTGGATGCTATAACTCCTAAAACGAAGGGTATAATGATCGTGCATTTATATGGCCGTGTCGCTTACAATGATAATTTGGGAGAGATTTGTAAGAAGCACAATCTCCGACTGATGGAAGACTGTGCACAGAGTCATGGATGCACTTGGAAAGGCCGTAAGACCGGAGCTCTTGGTGATGCTGCCGCACATTCCTTCTATCCGGGCAAGAACCTTGGAGCCTTTGGTGATGCGGGTGCGGTTACTACATCCGACAAGGAACTTGCTGGAGTCATTCGAGCACTCGCCAACTATGGAAGCCAGAAGAAGTACGTCTTTAAATATGTGGGTTTGAATAGTCGAATGAGTGAGCTTGATGCAGCCGTACTTGATGTGAAGCTTAGGTATTTGGATGCAGATAATGCACAACGCCAGAAGTTGGCGGCTTACTACTATGAACACATCACAAATCCATTAATCACCCTTCCATCCCGCATTGCAGACGAAAACAATGTATATCATCAGTTCCCTATCTTCTGTGAGCGGCGTGATGAGTTGCAGGCTTATCTTGCAGACAAGGGTATCGGTACATTGATACATTACCCAATTCCACCTCACAAGCAGGAGTGCTATATGGAATGGAACGATAGTGTATATCCTATCACAGAGCGTATCCATGCCCAGGAGCTCTCTATTCCAATGAATCAGGTGGTGACTCCAGAGCAGGCAGAAGAGGTGGTTCGTGCCATAAATTCATTTAAGTAATTTGCTTTCTATGACAACGCTTTGCACATTATTCGATCATAATTATTTGGATAAGGGACTGGCTATGTACGAGTCCCTAGAACAGGTGTGTAAAGGGTTTGAGCTGTATGTCTTGGCAATGAGTGACAAGTGCTATGAAGTCCTCACGGATCTGCATTACCCGCACCTGAAGCCCATAAGACTCGAAGATTTCGAAGATGAGGAATTGCTTCGTGTTAAACCCGCTCGCAAAGTCGGTGAGTATTGTTGGACCTGCTCCTCGTCGCTTGTTCGTTATATCCTGATGACATTTAAGCCTGAGTGTTGTACATATATTGATGCAGACCTTTATTTTTACTCTGATCCACAGATAATCATAGATGAGATGCTTTCTAAAGGGGCTTCGGTTCAGGTTATAGGGCACCGATTTGATCGTAATCTTGCCGCAGAGAAGGAGCATTTTGTCGGTAAGTACTGTGTCGAGTTTGATACGTTCAAGAATGACGAAAAAGGCTTAATGTTATTGAATATCTGGCGAAGCCAGTGTTTGGAGCATTGTTCAATAGATAGGGATGGAATACATTGGGGTGATCAGAAATACCAGGATCATTGGTGTGAAGATTATGATTTTGTCATTGAAACAGAGAACCTGGGTGCAGGTGTTGCACCTTGGAATATAAGACAATATCGCTCGAGGGGAAAATATCTTTATAACAAGCAGTATGCCAGAACTTGTACGCTGGTTTTCTATCATTTTGAGAATATCGCATATAAAGAAAGACGTAAGGTCGATATTAATCTTGCGGGAGTCTTAAAGTATGATTTCTTTTATGTCAGGACATTGTATAGGAATTATCTTAGAATCGTTGACAGGCAGAAAGAAATGTTACGCGAACGCTATGGCTTGGATATTTTGTTGATAAAGCACCCTGGGGTAGAGAATAAAGCCTGTGCAGATAAACCAAATTATTTATTACGTATTAAAGATACAATAAGCCAATTTTTTAGAACGATTGATTTTTAATTAGTCTTTATTTTTTTTGATGATTCTCTTGGAATCACCATTTCTTTTCATTATCTTTGCGGCTGCTTTTAGAAAAACACATTTTCTATTCAACTTCTGACAAACTTTGCTTACAAAGTGCCCGACCTAAAAGCCGAATCATGGTACGGACATCAAGGTGGGTATGCTTCTCAAGGCGCTTCATTTCGAGCGTAAAGAGAATAAGCACGGTACGGTTTATTATATCGTCCCGTTGACGCAAGCCGCGTAACCTGAATTTCATTTCTCTTGCCACTTGCCACTAAGGGCAATATCGAATTGTGTGACAGGGTGGTAAGTTGGTGGCAAGTTGTGGCAACTCTCCACCAACTTGCCACCCTTTTTATCCCTCGAAAATCAAGCATTTATGATAGGAGGGTGGCAAGTGGCAAGATCATCAAAGATGTAGCGATAGAGGATTATTTTGATTGCGAAAGTGTGCAAAATAGCAAAAAAAGTACTTATTGTATGGTTCAAAAGTAGTTTTTTTTTTAAAAAAAAAGTCAATGTTAGAAATATTTATTATATTTGTCGCGCGTATTTGTGTTATAATACTATTTTTGCAACCTGCCGTGTGGCGGGCTGTAGCGAAGCTGTTACCTTTGCGAAATTAGATCGTTACTCAAATTTGAATTATGGATTATCAAAGTAAAATTTATGTTGCCGGACATCTTGGACTTGTAGGTTCGGCTATATGGAATAATCTCAAAGCAAGAGGATATAATAATCTTGTAGGTCGCACCCATAAAGAGCTTGACCTTACTGATCAATATGCAGTCAAGAAGTTCTTTGATGAAGAACGTCCTGATGCAGTTGTCCTTGCCGCTGCTTTTGTAGGAGGTATCATGGCCAATAGTCTCTATCGCGCAGATTTCATGATGATGAATATGAAGATCCAGTGCAACGTTATCTCAGAGGCTTATGCTCATGGTGTAGAAAAACTTCTCTTCTTGGGTTCTACTTGCATTTATCCTAAGAATGCACCACAGCCAATGAAGGAGGATTGTCTGCTAACTTCAGAACTCGAGTACACCAACGAAGAGTATGCCATTGCCAAGATTGCGGGCTTGAAGATGTGTGAGAGCTATAACCTCCAGTATGGTACTAACTATATAGCCGTAATGCCGACAAATCTCTACGGACCTAACGACAACTTCCACTTGGAGAACTCGCACGTTATGCCAGCCATGATGCGTAAAGTGTATTTGGCAAAACTCCTCAACGATGGAAACTGGGATATGATCCGCAAGGACTTGTCCATCCGTCCTGTCGGAGCCAACATCAAGGAACCAGCAGGCAACTCCTCACTCCTCACTCCTCATTCCTCACTAGTTACTCGCTATGTCATTGATGGCAACAGTGATCAAGCATTGATTGAGAGAGTTCTTGCATACTACGGCATCGAAAACAATAAGGTAACACTTTGGGGCACAGGTAAGCCTTTACGAGAGTTCCTTTGGTCTGAGGATATGGCTGACGCGAGCGTCCATGTACTTTTGAATGTCAATTTCTCAGATATCATCGGCATTGAGAAATACTCTAGTGTTCATTATGGCGTAAAAGCTGATGGAGTCGTTGATCGTAACCACAGTACTGGAAGAGGTGGCGCCATTCCTTCGCTCGGAGAGATTCGCAATTGCCATATCAACGTTGGTACTGGTAAAGAGCTTACTATTCGTGAGCTTTCCGAACTCGTCGTTAAGGCAGTCGGATTCACGGGTACAGTAGAATTCGACGCCACCAAACCAGATGGAACCATGCGCAAGCTCATCGACGTCAGCAAACTCCATTCCCTCGGCTGGACACACAAAGTGGAGATAGAGGATGGCGTGCAGAAGCTCTTCGACTGGTATCAGCAGAGTCTGCTTTGATTATGAATTATGAATTTTTAATTATGAATTGAAAAATATGACAAAGAACATTGCATTGATCACCGGCGTTACCGGTCAAGACGGCAGCTACCTCTCAGAGTTTCTTCTTGCAAAGGGTTATGAAGTACATGGCATTATTCGTAGATCTTCGGTTGATTATCGTGAGCGAATTGCGCATCTTGAAGGTGCGGCCAACTTTCACCTTCATTATGCCGATATGGGCGACTCAATGTCGCTTGTCAAACTTGTGGGTAAGGTACAGCCAACTGAGATTTACAACCTTGCGGCTCAGAGCCATGTTCAAGTAAGTTTCGATGCGCCAGAATTTACGGCCGATGTGGATGCAGTTGGCGTGCTCCGTATTCTTGAAGCCGTTCGCACCAATCATTTGGAGAAAACGTGTAAGATCTATCAGGCGTCTACTTCTGAACTTTATGGCAAAGTCGAGGAAGTGCCACAGAATGAGAATACCCCATTTCATCCATATTCACCTTATGCTGTAGCTAAGCTTTATGGCTATTGGATCATCAAGGAATACCGTGAGGCATATGATATGTTCTGCTGCTCCGGCATCCTCTTTAACCATGAATCAGAGCGTCGTGGTGAAACTTTCGTTACCCGTAAGATTACGCTCGCAGCAGCACGTATCGCCCAAGGAAAGCAGGATTGCCTTTATCTCGGAAACCTCGATAGTCTTCGAGACTGGGGATATGCCAAGGACTACGTCGAGTGTATGTGGCTGATCCTTCAGCATGATAAACCAGAAGATTTTGTCATTGCCACTGGTGTTCAGCATACTGTACGAGAGTTCGCTACCCTAGCTTTCCACCATGCCGGCATCGAGCTCCGTTGGGAAGGCGAAGGTGTCAACGAGGTCGGAATTTGTGAGTCTGTTAATTCTCAATTTTCAATTGACAATTCTCAATTGGTTGGCAAGACTTTGGTCGCAGTCAGCCCTGATTTCTACCGCCCAACAGACGTTGTAAATCTTTGGGGTGATCCGACGAAAGCAAAGAAAGAACTCGGCTGGAATCCAATGACCACTACCTTCGAGCAGTTGGTTGAATTGATGGTTAAACATGATATGGCAAAGGTCGCTGCAGATAATGCTGCACATGATGTTCGAAAGATGAATTTGGCAGAATTCCTTGAAAAGGGCATTGTAAAATAAGATGAACAAGAAAGTCTTCGTCAGCGGCTGCTACGATCTGTTACATTCGGGACATATAGAGTTCTTCCAGCGGGCATCCCAGTTCGGAGATCTTTATGTGGGCATTGGTTCTGATGTTACCTATCAGGAATATAAACATCGTAGTCCCATGTTCCCTCAGGAAGAGCGACTCTTCATGGTTCAGAACATCAAAGCCGTGAAAGAAGCCTTTATCAATGAGGGACATGGAGTTATCGACTTCCTCCCCACGCTCGACATTGTAAAGCCGGATTTTTTTGTAGTCAACAAAGACGGTGGTAGCGAAGAAAAACGTCAACTCTGTAAAGCACGAGGCATTGAGTACATCGAACTAGACCGCACCCCACATGAAGGCCTTCAAGCCCGTAGCAGCAGCTCCCTTAAAACTGTATTATTGCAAGGGGAGGGTCAGGCAAATAACTCCTCACTCCTCACTCCTCACTCCTCACTGATTCCAACAAGGTTAGATCTCGCCGGTACCTGGATCGACCAGCCCTACGTCTCCCAATACCACCCCGGTTGGGCCATCACCATCTCTTTAGAGCCCACTTTCGAAATCCGTGAACGTTGTGGACTTGCCACCTCTACGCGAAAGATGATTCAGAAGATCTGGCCAGTCAAACTCCCTAAGATGGATCCGGAGACCTTGGCTCGTCTTGTCTTTTGTTTTGAGAATAATCCAGAACGTAAAGGCTTGCATATTTCTGGAGCCCAAGATGCTATTGGTATCTGTGTCCCAGGCCTCTGTCGTCATTATTATGATAATAATTTCTGGCCGAAGAAGATTGAGAGTACTACCGATGAGATGACTCTTCGTTTCCTAGAACAGCATCTTGTTTTAGTTCCTCTTGATCCTCGTCAACCCGGATGTTCAGTAGTAGAAGGCAAAGATATTACCCCACAGAAAGTCAAAGCTCTTTCCGATGCCGCCGATGCTTGCTGGAATGCCATTCTCGCCCACGACCTTACCGCTTTTGCTTCAGCATATAAAGCATCGTTCGAAGCGCAGATCTCCATGTTCCCCAGTATGGTCACCCCAATGATATTCGACCCGGATGGCAACTCCTCACTTCTCACTCCTCACTCCTCACTTCAGCCAGAAATCCATTATTGGCTGTCAATGACCGATGTTTTGGCTACAAAGTTTCCTGGCGCTGGAGGTGGTGGTTATTTAGCTCTTGTTGTAACAGATTCCAAGACGTTTTGCATAGACCATCCAGATGCGATAGAGTTGTATATACGTAGAGAATAAAAGATATTAAGTGATATGAGAAATTTTGAAGATTTACAAATTGCTGTAGCCGGTACAGGCTATGTTGGCCTTAGTATTGCAACTTTGTTGGCTCAACACCATACGGTTACAGCAGTTGATGTTATCCCCGAAAAGGTGAGGAAGATTAACAATCGTATTTCCCCAATTCAGGACGAGTATATAGAGAAGTATCTGGCAGATCCAAATATTATTCCTTGCGTTGGTAATGAATCATCTCCCTTTAAGGGAGACAGGAGAGGGTCTCTCACTGCCACCCTTGATGGTGTATCTGCTTACAAGGATGCTGACTTTGTAGTTATTGCTGCTCCAACTAACTACGATTCTGCCAAGAATTTTTTTGATACGCATCATATTGAAGATGTCATCGATCTTGTTTTGAGCGTCAATCCTGATGCTGTGATGGTTATCAAGAGTACGATTCCTGTAGGTTATTGTCGTTCCCTCTATGTGAAGTATGCTCTTAAATTCTTGACAGATCCAGCGCTGAAGGGTAAAAAGTTCAATCTTCTTTTCTCTCCAGAGTTCCTTCGTGAGAGTAAAGCGTTAGAAGATAATCTGCGCCCGCTCATCTGTAATATTTTGTAAATATTGAAAATCAAGTAATTACAAATATTTCAGAAAATAACAGCGTCAAATTTAGTATCACATTGGCGTCGTGTGTAGGCACCTAACCCGCCTTTATTCTTTCAT
>JAZUIL010000115.1:0-33748 GCA_045642245.1 Bacteroidales bacterium | reverse complement strand
AAAATCAGATGGATCTGGACAAAATAAAGGCGATGGTTTTGTTTATGGCAATCATATTGGCAATTGGTATCTGGATTTTGGTTATAATATCAATTCTGGAAAACAGATTAGAGTTTATATGGAAAAACCTTTCGAAGATGGTTCTGGTATTGCCTTTCGAAATGGAATGGATGGTATATGGGGTATTGAATACTCTAATACCAAAAATAAGTCGTCTTTGGTTAAGGGTGTAGTTTTAGAATACATTCAGACAACTAATCAATCAGGTCCAATCCATTGGGCTCCACAAGATTTTGATTCAAGTATTAGTAATAAATTACCTAATGAAGCAACAGGTGCTGATAATTATTACAATAATTATTATTACAATGCTTATTCTTATTATGGCATGTCCCTTGGTTCGGCTTTATTGAAATCTCCTTTTTATAATCTGGATGATTATCTGAATTACATTGATAATAGAGTGACCGCATGGCATTTTGGCATTAGTGGTGATTTGAGTTCATCATTTGATTATCTAATTAAAACCTCTTATCGAGAAGGATTAGGAACTCCATTTGTTCCATTAAAGCAGAAACACCATTCTTTTGATACCATTATTCAGGTATTATGGCATAAAGGTGCCTGGCAGTGCTCTGCTGCTTATGCTTTGACTCAAGGTAATGTATATGGAAACTCAAATGGTGTAGATATTAAAATAAGTTATCATGGCAAAATTCTTTAAATATTACTCTATTGTTTCACTCTTTCTTTTTGCTGCGTGTCAAAATGAAGGTGATATCGGCTCTCTATATGGACAGTGGTTATTAAGGAATTCTTACGTCAATGGTGAGAATAAACTGTTTGATAACATTTATTTTTCATTTCAAGGAAAAGTAGTATGGGTTAAGAGTGTAAATGCTGATAATCATACATACAATGATGTTTTTGGAAATTTTCAGCATGTAGGAGATAGCCTTCTGATTAATTTCGTACAAAAAAGTGAGCAGACAACAACAACTTCACTGATCGAAGAGCGCTGTGGTTTTGTTGATGCAGATAATGTTCGGCTCATAATAAAGAATCTTGATTCATCTGAATTGATACTATCAGATGGGGATAATTATTGGAAATATGAAAAATTTTAAAAATAATATACCGTGTTTAGTATAAACCGCATATATGGTTATATATTATTTTTAAGCCTTTTCCCAGTACAGATTTTAAATTGTGAAATTTTTAAGTCTTCTGACGAATTAGCTTGTCTTCTTCTGCTAATACTGGCAGGAGTAGACGTTTATGCTAATGGATTAACCACGTTGAAAAAATATAAATTCTTAGGTGTAATCAGTACTATTTTCTTATTTTATCTCTTTTACTCATTATTTTGCTGTCATTTTAATACTTCATCTGCGATTCTTGCTGATATAGTAAGTCAAATGAAACCTTTTGTCGCGTTTGGCATTACGCTTGCTTTGAATATTCATATTGATGATAAGACTAAGGTTCTAATCAAGTTGGCTATTTTTCTAAATGTCCTGTTTTTATTATGTACTTTCCCATTCTGGATGAATGAGGCCAGGACATTGGGGCATCCTGCCAACTTCGGTGCAATCATGATGCTGAATACATGGTTTTATTTATATTCAAGCTTAAGCAATAAAGGAGAGGTTTCTATCAAAAATTTACTAATTATCATTTCATTCCTTTTGGTAGGATTATTGTGCACCCGTTCTAAGTATTACGGAGAGGTACTCCTTATGTTCTTTCTTTTGTTTGCATACAAATCTGGTATGCAACGACAGATTGATTATAAGAAGGTTTTAGCTGTTATAGTTCTTCTATTGTTGATTATAATTGTTTCGTGGCAGAAAATCAATTTTTATTTTATAGAGGGAGCTAATGATGTAATGAATTCTGATTTTGATGAAGAGTCTCTGTCCGATAGCTTTGCACGTCCTGTTCTTTATGCTGTTGCTTGGATACTGCTCTTTGATTTCTTCCCATTAGGAACAGGATTAGCGTCTTATGCTTCATACGCTTCAGCGGAGAGCTATTCGACTTTGTATTATGATTATGGACTGGATAAGGTTTATGGACTCTCTCCAAAGTTCTCTTCATTTATTTGTGATGCTTATTATCCTACCTTGGCACAATTCGGAGTAATTGGTATTGTCCTATTTGTCTGGTTCTGGACATGGATTCTATGTCGCCTTAACAGCATGGAAAAAAGCAGAGGGTCCAGTTATAAATACCAATATATTTTAGGTGTTATGGTAATTATATTCATTCTTATCGAAAGTATTGGTAACACATTCTTTATACAGGGTCATGGTATGTTAGCTATGATGTTTTTGGGAATCCTTTTATCTGAAGAACATCCTGAAACTAAAGACCTGAACATTGAATAATACTCTCTTTAAGCAATATGTCGGCATATTATTCTAATAATAACAAACGGATTGCAAGGAATACATTCTTATTATATCTGAGAATGCTGTTCCTGCTGATTCTATCGTTATATACCAGTCGTATTTTGCTTGAAGGTCTTGGTGTTGATGACTTTGGCTTGTATAATGTCGTTGGTGGCATTGTAGCTATATTTACTTTTATCTGTACTGCAATGTCAAATTCGACATTGCGATTTATTACTTTTGAACTTGGAAAAGAAGATAGTCAGACATTAAACGATGTTGTCGCTGTAAGTCGTCTTATACACTTTGCGTTGGGTATTATAATTATACTACTTGCTGAGACGGTAGGATTATGGTACTTCAATAATTACCTTGTCGTTCAGGAATCAAGAATTGAAAGTGCATTCTGGGTTTATCAGATTTCTATTTCTGCATGTTTCATTACTATATCGATAGTTCCATATAATGCTATGGTCATCGCCCATGAAAAGATGTCTGCGTATGCCTTGATATCTTTGATTGATGGCGTGTTGAAGTTATTGATTGCTTTATTGATCCGAGTTTCATCGTATGATCATTTAGTGTTATATGCTGGCTTGCTCCTCTGTGTTCAGTTTTTGGATTTAGTATTTTATCATTTCTATTGCTCGAAACACTTTGTTGAAAGCAAGTTTACAAAACATATAAGTAAATCGAAAGTTAAAGAAATGTCAAGCTTTGCTGGTTGGTCGATGATTGGCAATTTAGCATGGATTGGCTATACTCAAGGATTGAACTTATTACTGAATGCCTTTTTCGGTACAGTCGTGAATGCAGCTCGTGGTATTGCAGTGCAAGTTCAGAATGCAGTTACAAATTTCGTGAAGAGTTTTCAATCTGCTATTAATCCACAGATTACCAAGGCTTATGCTCAAGGTGACTTAACTCGTTTCCACGACTTGATATGCACTTCAAGCAAGTTTGCATTTTATTTGGTTTTGTTGTTTGTACTTCCTATCATTCTTGAAGCTGATTATATTCTAGGATTATGGTTGATTGAAGTACCAGAACATACGGTAAGCTTTGTGCGTCTCATCATGCTTATCATTCTAATTGGTCCATTTGAGAATCCTATTGCAAATGGAATTCAGGCAACTGGAAATATCCGTACATATCAGATTCTTGAAGGAGGATTGTTGCTTCTGATCGTACCACTTTCTTATGTTGCTCTTTCCTGGGGCAAATGTCCTGCTGAATCTGTTTTCATCATTCAGCTCATTATTTATATTATTGTGCAGATAGTACGTGTCTATTTATCACATAAAAACTTAAGACTCTCGTATTCTTATTATTTTAAGAAGATTATTTATCGAGTTCTAATCGTTACTTTATTTGCATTGCCTATACCAATCTTTTTAAGGATAATCATGGATCATACAATGGCAAGTTTTTTGATAGTGACTATTTCTTCTTTGGCATGTGTTCTAGGCTGTGCATACCTTTTGGGACTTGAAAATACTGAAAAAACATTTGTCAGAAATAAAGTTTTATCATTACTCAAAAAGCATTAATCAACATACTTACCTATATGAAAACTGTAATGTTAGTTTTTGGCACTCGCCCTGAAGCTATCAAGATGTGTCCTCTTGTAAAAGAGTTTCAGAAACATCCTGATATATTCCGGACCATTGTATGTGTAACTGGTCAGCATAGAGAGATGCTCGATCAGGTGTTGACTATTTTTGATATTTCTCCAGATTTCGATCTTAACATTATGAAACCTGGTCAGGATCTGTATGATATTACTTCTCGTGTCCTTTTAGGAATGCGCGATGTATTCTCTCGGTGTAAACCTGACATTGTTCTTGTTCATGGAGATACTACGACTTCATCTGCGGCTGCATTAGCTGCATTTTATCAGCAAATTTCTGTAGGACATGTAGAAGCAGGATTAAGAACACATAATATATACTCTCCATGGCCCGAAGAAATCAATCGTCAGATTACTGGCCGTATAGCAACTTACAACTTTTCACCGACAAAACTCTCTGCAGATAACCTGAAGAAAGAGGCTGTGACAGGAGAAATTGTTGTAACTGGCAATACTGTTATTGATGCTTTATTATTGGTGGTCGATAAATTGAAGAGGGATAGTCTACTTGCAACAGAACAAGTGACGACATTAGTTTCTGCAGGATATAATGTCCAGAGATTAGATAATGGAAAAAAATTAATTTTGATTACCGGACATCGTCGTGAGAATTTTGGTAATGGTTTTCTTAGTATGTTAAGAGCTATGAAAGATCTTGCTCAAAAGTATCAGGACGTAGATTTTGTCTATCCGATGCATCTTAACCCAAATGTCCGACAGTCTGTTAAAGATGTTTTTGGGGAAGACCTCAGTATTTATCCCAACTTTTTCTTTATCGAACCTCTCCAATATCTTGAATTTGTATATTTAATGAGCAAGTCAACGATTGTTCTTACTGATTCTGGAGGAATACAAGAAGAAGCTCCAGGCCTTGGTAAGCCAGTTCTTGTGATGAGAGATTCAACAGAGCGGCCGGAAGCTCTCATTGCTGGTACTGTTCATCTTGTTGGTACAGATTATAATTTGATTACACAAGAAGTAAGTTCTTTGTTAGACGATTCTCAGGTATATGATGCGATGAGCAAAGCTGTCAATCCCTATGGCGATGGTAAAGCTTGCGCTCGTATTGTTGACTATTTATCAAGTGTCCTTTGATTTTTCTTTTCAGATAATATAGTATGAAAGTAATATATTTCCGCAAGGATATAAATAACGTAACTGGTTATTATTACGATATCATATTTGATGCATTAACCGAGAATGGTTATTGCGTTGAATCTCTTGAGAATGATTCTTATTCTTTGATTGTAAAGTCTATTGATAAGAATGATTATGTATTGGTTACGTCTTTGTTTACTTTCATTAAGCTTTATCTGCTTGGGTATCGTAAATATATATATTGGTTTCAGGGTGTTAGTCCTGAAGAAAACTACGTGTTGCTACATTCAAAGTTAAGATACCATATTTATAGTCAGATAGAAAAAATAGCAATTAAGAGTATCAGATATAAGATTGGTGTATCAACTTATTTGTTCAATCATTTTGAAAAGAAATACGGCATTTATATTGATAGAGATTCAACCTTCATTATGCCATGTTTTAATGCTGGTATAAATAAGGATCATTTCTTTATTACTGGCAAATATAAAAAAAATACATTCTGCTATGCTGGAAGTATGCGAGCTTGGCAAGGTTTTGATAACATTCTTGATTATTATTCGAAGATTGAGCAATTACATCCGGATGTCAGTTTCAGAATTTACACTTCAGATATAGAAATAGCTAAAGAGAAGGTCTTGAAGTCTGGTGTCCTAAATTATACGATTGGCTGCGTACCAATCGAAGAGGTTGATAATGCTTTGTCAGAGTGCAAGTTCGGATTCCTCCTTCGAGAAGATACCATAATTAATAATGTGGCAACTCCTACAAAGTTGGGTTCTTACTTAGGAAATGGTTTGATTCCAATTTTTACGTCTGCTATTTACGCATATAGAGACCTTGCTGCTGACAATTCTTTCCTGTGCTGCCTTAATGAAATGGGTGATACGCAAACCATTGAGCGTTTTTTGACAGAAGATATTCGACCTGAAGATGTCTTTAGCGAATATTCCTCAATATTCGATAGCTATTTTAACCGAGAAGAATACGTTAAGCAATTGCAGAAATTTCTGCGTTTGAAATGATTCTCGTGTAGGGATTGTTAGAGTCAGAAGATTGAAATCTTGTAACTTGTGACTTCGTTTTTATATAGATTGTTGCCCATAGAGTTGTAGACACAGTTTCCTGTTGTGCTATAGACATTTACATTTATGCTATCTCCTTTTTGAGGAATCTCCCAGACTTGAACTAGTCCATTGCCTCCATTTTCGAGATTTTGAATATTGAATACTATCATAGGAATGGTTCGTCCTGCTATATTCTTTTTACTGTTATTGACTGATGAGAATGAATTATGACCGCATATAACAGCTCTGACATTATCATTTGGAAAGATTAGATTATCCCAGATATATTCAGGTGACGATGTCGTACTGTCTTCAAACTTTGTCAGTTGGTAGTATTCATTCGGTACGATAAAATTACCTTCCCTGGTCAAAAACTCATGTGTTAGAAGTAGGAAGTTAGTACCTTTATGTTCTTCGACGTATCTTTTTGCCCATGAGACGACCTCGGTACGAGGTGCGAATTCCAGTGCTATGATGTAAAAAGGAATTCCTCGTATAGAGTTTTTTACAATGATATTTTCCATGTTGCCACTTTCAAAGGTAGCAACTATTTTGTCTTTTGTTTTATTGAAGGAGGCGTATTTGTTGAATTTTGTTGATTTGCGTTTAAGAGTTGATTTATTCCAGTCATAATCATGATTTCCTGTCACAGCTATTGTCGTTACATCATTGGCCATAGGAGTCATATAGCTTCTGAAAGCATTATATTGCCAATCCAGATTCTCGTTGGTCAAATCGCCTGTCTGTAAAACGCAGTCAATCATGTATCCATGGTTATACATTCCTCGAATCCAGTTGACGGTTTTCAGGAAATAATATGCATTATTTTTCTTTTGGGTATACTCTTGTACGTCTCCAATTACAACAATATATTCAGAACTTGGTTCTAAGTCACAGTTAAATACATCTTCGTAATAATAGTCATCAAAGTCTGGTGTGCATGCCACTAACCCTATGATGAAAATAAACCATAGAAGCACACTTTGTTTATATAAAGAGAATGATGACATATTACGTTGGTTAATCAATCCAATAAATTATGTTTAAGGTATGAGGTGAGACTCTTTTATCAATTGGCGGTAGTGTCATATAATTGCCAAATAATTGTTTGAGTTGCTCGTCATATCCAGAGATGATCGTGAACTGATGGTTTTCGAATGGAGTCGTGATATATTCGTCAAATAGCTCTCTTCGCCAGAATGAATGAAGATATGTATCACTACAGTCATTACAATTGACAATGGCTACATAACGTGATTGGTTATTATTGAGCATCGTTATTTTACTGATCTGCTTTTGTGTTATAGAGCGTAATGACTGACCAGAAACCAAGATTTTTGACAATCGGATAGCAATACGTTTCCACCATACATTCTTCTTTGAAGGAAGAAGCAATTTCATCCTGAATCTTTTCTTGATTTTTCTGACTTCACTTAGAAAAGATATACATTGTTCCGGAGTATCGAACATGTTTTCGACGGGAAAAATATCAATATTAATACCCATATCCTTAGCATTGGTATTTTCAATCAACATTGTACGCGAATCCTCAACTTTGGCATAGGGATGCACATACTCGTTGTCTGTTGTAAAGTCATGAAGTATATAATAGGGATGACTGAACCCTTTGACTAATTGATTATAGTCATTACGAGGCATCATAATATCAATATCATCGTCCCATGGGATAAATCCTTTGTGTCGTATGGCTCCAATAAGTGTACCATAGGCTAACGAATAATGCAAACCATGCTCCATACAATAATCATGTATTGCCTGCATTATATCAAGTTGGATAATTTTCAGTTCATCTATCGTAATATTCCTCATCTACTTTACGATGTGTATTTATCCATTAATAGGTTATAATAGCGAGAATCGGAGAAAGAAGCCTGAGCTTTATCCGCAATTGCCTTATAATCAAATATCCTGTTCCAATTACATTCTATACATTGTAAAAGGTCCACTTTATCACCAGAATTATACAGATCTCCGTTGGTTTGTGTATCAATAAGTTCTGTAATTCCACCTATTCTTGCTCCTAAGACTGGTGTACCAAGACATAGACTCTCGATGACAGATAGCGGATTGTTTTCCAACCATTCTGATGGAAGAATCATAAACCTCGCTTTTGCCAACAGGGGTTTGATGTCTTTCCAATTCAATTGACCTCTCCATTCTATCTGAGATGAATTTTTATATTCTTTTTCGAGTTCTGTCTTTAGTTCTCCATCTCCTACAATGATAAGTTTATATGGCAAATGAGATGCAGCATGACAAAGTGTTTTTAATCCTTTGACCTGATTGACTCGACCAACATATATATAATAGTCCTCTTTGTTAAATTTGCTGTTCTCGACTTTCTTGTTATCAATGAAATTATTTAGTACAATGGTTTTCTTCTGGTCAAATCCAGATTTAATCAATGTGTTTGCAATGAACTGGCTTGGGCAAACAAAACAGTCAACGTATGTTTGTATTTTGTCAATAGACCATTTCTTTGCTTCAAGATATCCTATGATATTTCCAAGGTAGCCACCTTTCATACACTTATGTCGGAGGACGGCGCGCTTATCCGTAAAGCACTCCTCGCACCATTTACCATCACGCATGCACGTATAGCATGGACAGACGAGCTTGCTGTCATGAATTGTCCAGATGACACGGATGCCGCGTTCGTGAGCTATTTCTGCAAGGATAGGAGAGAGCTGGGTATGTATATTATTAAGGTGTACTACACAATCTTTATACTGGTCAGAAGATCCATTCACGGGGCCAAAGAAATCGTCTAGGATTGCTTTGTAGCATTTGCGGACTGATCCTAATCCGAAAGGTCTCAATAATGAATCAATCATATGGAGACTTGGCTTCATTTTGAATTCTGAAGGCCAGTATTTGCTCCAGGGTGATGGTTCGTTGAGGGGGTATTGCTGAGAAAAGATGGCTACCTCATGACCATGCTTCTTGAGCAGTTGTTCAAGATTCATAGTGTAGATGCAGTCGCCACCTCTACGGTAATAAAACTTATTGCAAAGAAGTATCTTCACGTCAGTATTCAGCCTTAACCCACTACTAATGGATAGTTCTCTAATTCGTGTCCGATCGGTGCTCCCAACCACAATGGAATGCCGTGAGGTTCAACGATTTGTTTGATGTTATCCCAAAGCTTTACAGGCATGGTAGGATCCTCGTCACAGCCAGTAAAGTGGCCACATACCAGTCCTTTGATCTGATTGAGGATTCCGCAGATCTTGAGCTGATAGAGCATACGGTCAATCTTGTAAGGACTCTCGCTGATATCCTCTATAAACAGGATCTTATCCTGATAATCGTAGTCGTAGGGCGATCCATGCAGGCCACTGAGTACTGCCAGGTTGCCACCCACCATCGGGACAGGATGAGCCAGCAGCTCGTCCAGCAACTCTTCAGTTTCTTCAGGATTCATATCTTCAGGACACCAGCCTTGATGTGGAGCAACAAAAAGCGACGCTTTCTTCAGGAACAGAAGATTGTGCTTCTGTGGCCAACTGCGATGAGAAGAATAGTAATCCAGCAGTTCTCTGATGGTCTGTGTGGTGCGATGCGTAGGGTTTTCTCCCAGATGCTTCATCATCGGAGCATGTAAGCTCTTAATCCCCGCTTTTCGCCATACGGCATGCAGGATGGTGATGTCCGAATAGCCGATGATCGGTTTGTTAGCACGGCTCACCAGATCCAATGGAATGAGATCCAGCAGCTGCATGCATCCATAGCCACCTCTTGAGCACCAGATGGCATCTACATTCTTGTCTTCCAGGGCATCAATGATATCTTTCAGACGATCTTCAGGAGTGCCTGCATATCGTCCGTATGAACCTTTGGCATGTTCGGCAATGGTGACGTTATGTCCCCAGCTGCGTAGGGTCTCTGCACCAGCGTCAATGACTTTACCTTTGATACTGCCTGCAGGTGAAACAATTCTTATATTCATAATGAGGGATTACGCCTCGCTGATAGCGAATGACTTAATTCAAATGATAAACAATTACAAGCGTGTGGTTACAGCTTTCAGCATCTCATCTTTCCATGGTTTGAAGTCGCCTTCGAGGATATGCTTACGCGCTTCGCCTACAAGCCACAGATAGAAGGCGAGATTATGGATCGATGCAATCTGCAAAGCCAGATACTCCTCAGCGTGGAACAAGTGACGGACATATGCCTTGCTATACACCTGATCCACGTAGGTAGGACCATCTTCCTGCAATGGAGAGAAGTCATGAGCCCACTTCGCATTCTTGATGTTGATGATGCCATGGCGTGTGAAGAGCATACCATTGCGACCATTGCGGGTTGGCATTACACAGTCGAACATATCCACACCACGCTCAATTGCTTCGAGGATATTAGCAGGAGTGCCTACACCCATCAGATAGCGAGGACGGTCAATAGGGAGAATCTCATTGACCACCTCAATCATCTCGTACATCTTCTCGGCTGGTTCTCCCACAGCAAGGCCTCCGATGGCATTGCCTTCCACATCCATCGCTGCGATCTTCTCTGCTGCACGACGACGCAGATCCGGGTAGGTACAGCCTTGTACGATAGGGAAGAGGGCCTGATGATAGCCATACATGCCGTTACCATTCTCGTCCTCTGTTTCCTTATATCGTTTGTAGCAACGATCGAGCCAACGCTCTGTCAGTCCCAGTGATTTCTCTGCATATTTGTAGTCAGAGTCGCCTGGAGGACACTCATCAAAAGCCATCATGATATCTGCACCGATGATACGTTCGATGTCCATCACACGCTCAGGAGTAAACATATGCTTCGAGCCGTCGATATGGCTACGGAACATCGCTCCGTCTTCGGTCAGCTTACGGTTCTCGGCCAATGAGAATACCTGAAAGCCACCAGAGTCAGTGAGGATAGGGCGATCCCAGCCATTGAACTTATGCAGGCCTCCTGCTTCCTGCAGGATATCGAGTCCTGGACGTAGGTAGAGATGATACGTATTGCCAAGGATGATCTGGGCCTTAACATCTTCCTTAAGTTCCTTAAAATGCAGACACTTGACCGATCCTACGGTTCCTACAGGCATGAAGATAGGTGTCTGTATCTTGCCATGATCAGTAGTGATTTCTCCTGCACGTGCCCAGGAGTTCTTATCTGTAGCTTGGAGTTCAAAAGTCATAAGTGAGGAGTTAGGAGTGAGGAGTGAGGAGTTAGGAATTAGGAGTTGGTCTGTCTAACCTTTGCTTCACGGTTGGCCTTAATCACCAGATAGACGTAATAGGCAAATCCCACGGCCAGGATGGCTGCAATAGCAATCTTTACGTATCCACTATATTGCTGCACCTTCTCGATCAGCACATCTTCGGGGATTGACTTGCCAAAGAATGCACCCAATCCTGCAAGTACCGTATTCCAGATCGCAGCGCCCAGGAAGGTAAAGAATACGAATGAGCCTAAGTTCATCTTTGCCAGGCCTGCAGGGATGCTGATCAGCTGACGGATGGCAGGAATCAGTCGCCCGATAAAGGTGCCTATAGCGCCATGCTCAGCAAAATAGTTCTCTGCTTTCTCCACACCAGGACGATCGATGAGCAGCATGTGGCTGACCTTCGTGTCTGCAAACTTGTGAATGATAGGTCGTCCCAGCCAGTAAGCTAATCCATAATTGATCAATGCTCCTATGATAGCACCGATAGTGCCAAAGAGCACGATCATAGGCAGGCTCAACGCGCCCTGATTGATAGCCAGATAGGCAGCTGGAATGATGATGATCTCAGAAGGGAAGGGGATAAATGAACTCTCGACAGCCATAAACAAGGTTATGACGCCGTAATTCATATTCTGTGCAATCCAGTTATAGAGTTCTTCCATTTTCTATTTTTATTTGATTTGATTGAGCGCCTCGTTATCTCCGATACTCTCAAAGTAAGCACGCATCAGTTCCTTGCTGGCATAATCGCTCGGTTTGAGTTTCAAGAGCTTGCGATAGGCCTTGTCGGCTTTTTCATAATGATGCAGGTTGAGCGACAACTCAGCTTGTGCCAGGAGGAAAGCCTTGGATTTCGGTTGGAGCTTTACCAGATCATCCAGGCCCTTCAGTGCTTCTTCGAAACGTCGGAGATCGGTCAGCAAGGTCACACGTAGCGATAGATACGTCGTACTCTTCGGATTAATGCGTATCGCATCCTCTGTATGCTGTAACGCCCCTCTGATGTCTCCACGTTCCATGCAGAGCGTTGCCAGGTGGAAATGTCCCTCATCGCAACTAGGAAGACGGTTAACCAGTGTCTGGTAGCACACCATGGCTTCATCCAGTCGGTTGAGTGAGACGTAGCTGGCACCGAGCAGGTCATACGTGATAGAGATCTGTTGCTCAGCTTCCTGACGCTCCAGATGCAGTTCCTCATGCTCGATTTTCCCTTCTGCATACTTTCTGGCAATCTCCAGATGTGTGACAGCCTCTTCGTAGTTCTCTTCGGTATAGCGGATATAACCCAGAGCGAAATTGAAGATCGGATTGTTCGGATCGATGGCCAATCCCATCTCACAGCTGTTGGCACAGTCGTCTAAGTATTTATTCTCGAACTGGCAACGAGCCAAGTCCTGCCAGGAATACACGTCGTATGCATCCATGTCAAGCGCTTTCTCCAGGACCTTGATAGCATCCTTGCTGCAACCGCAGTCCATCAGCATGGCACCAATGCGTCCCACGGCCTCTGCTGTCTTGTCGTCGCTGCTTGTCTGCTTTGAGAGCCAAGACATCGTCTCCTTCAGGAACTTTGCGGTCAACGTATGAGGAAGGACGTCAAACAGTTCGTCGATGATATCGATATATTCCGAGATCGTGAGCCTGCTTTCTTTCAACTGACGGAGCAAGTATCCGAATGCTTCTTCCTGATCATGCTGCATGGCATCCAGGCCAAAGCGGATACTGATTCTGAACGGATCATCCTCTCCGTCTTTCTGCTTCTGCCAGATCTTCTCAGCTTCATCGAATCTGTGCAGATGGAGCAGCACCTTTGCCTCGATCAGTTCCACATATTCATCCTCAGGATGCTGCAGCAGACCCAGCTTACAAGCATTCAGAGCCTCTGCAGCGTTGCTTTCATCGAGCAGATCATAGGCGATCTGCCCGATTTCGTCAGCGCTGTAGTAACTCGGCTTGTGATCTATCAAGTCGATCATATATTGATAATAAGCACGAGATTTCAAGGGGTTATGCTGCTGCATCTTGATTATATGATTTACTCAAGTTTCGCAAGTAATAACTTGCTCACTTTCGGGAGTAAAAGGGGAGATAAAGGGAAGTTTTTACTACTCTTTTACTCCTGTTTCGCATGCGAAACTTGTATAGTTATTTACTTAGAAGCCTTCAGCGAAACGGTGCGGTTGAAGACAATGTGATCCTCGGTGGTATCCTTGTCCACGCAGAAATAACCGATACGCTGGAACTGGAACTTCAAGCCCTCACGAGCAGTACCGTCAGGAGCGTAGGTAAATGGCTCCTTCTTGACCATCTCAGCTGCGAATGGCTCTACGTATGCCTCTACGACGATCTCGCTCTGTGGGTTGCGCTCTGACTCGGTAGTAGCCTCCTCGTCGAGGAAGAGGTTGTTATAGAGACGAGCCTCTACCTTCACAGCGTGCTGAGCTGATACCCAGTGCAGCGTGCCCTTCACCTTGCGGTCAGCACCTGGCATACCGCTCTTTGACTCAGGGTCGTAAGTACAGTTGATGTTGATGATCTTGCCGTTCTCATCCTTGTCGCAAGAGACAGCCTTGATGATGAATGCACCCTTGAGACGTACCTCCTTGTCGATGGTCAGACGGAAGAACTTCTTCTCTGCCACCTCCTGGAAGTCCTCACGCTCGATGTAGAGCTCGCCCGAGAATGGCATCTGGTGAGTGCCAGCGCCTTCCTGCTCAGGGTTATTATCCATCTCGCACATCTCCACCTTGCCCTCAGGCCAGTTTGTGATAGTGAGCTTCACAGGATCCACTACACCCATCACACGGGTAGCCACCTTATTCAAGTCGTTACGACCTGCGTTCTCCAGAAGCACGATGTCGTTCAAAGCCATGAACTTAGTATAGCCGATGGTGGTGATGAAGTCACGGATAGCAGGAGCGGTGTAGCCACGACGACGCAGACCGCAGAGGGTTGGCATACGAGGGTCGTCCCAACCACGAACGATGTGATTCTCTACCATATCGCGCAGATAACGCTTTGACATCACGGTGTTGGTGAGGTTCAGGCGGTTGAACTCCATCTGGCGAGGCTTGTAGCTGATGCCCACAGCATCGGTCTTCTCATGCTCACCGTTCTCTGGCTTCTCGTTAGCACCGAGCTTCTCCACGAGACCCTCTTCGTAGTGCACGTCCTTGCCCTCCTTGATCAATGCCATGATAGTAGCAAAGTAGTTGTAGAGCGGACGATGGATCTCGAACTCCAGCGTACAGATAGAGTGGGTGATACCCTCCAGGAAGTCTGACTGGCCGTGAGCGAAGTCATACATTGGGTAAGCATTCCACTTGTTGCCCGTGCGGTGGTGAGGATACTTGATGATGCGATACATGATAGGATCGCGGAAGTGCATGTTAGGGTTAGCCATGTCGATCTTAGCACGGAGGGTGAGAGTACCTTCCTCAAACTCACCCTTGTTCATGCGGCGGAAGAGGTCCAATGACTCCTCCCATGGGCGGTTACGGAATGGAGACTCTACGCCAGGCTGGGTAGGAGTACCCTTTTGTGCAGCGATCTGCTCGCTTGTCTGCTCCTCTACGTAAGCCAAGCCGCGCTTGATCATCTCCTCTGCCAATGCCCAGAGCTCCTCGAAGTAATCTGAAGCATAGTACATGCGATCGCCCCAGTCGAAGCCGAGCCAGTGGATATCCTCCTTGATAGCATCTACATACTCAGTGTCCTCGCGGCTAGGGTTGGTATCGTCGAAACGCAGGTTACACTGTCCGTCATATTTAGCTGCAGCACCGAAGTCCATGCAGATAGCCTTAGCATGACCGATGTGCAAGTATCCGTTAGGTTCTGGAGGGAAACGGGTGTGCACCATCTTAGTAGGCGATGCAGCCACCTTGCCAGCCTTGATATCTTCTTCGATGAACTCCTCTACGAAGTTCGAACTTTTCTTCTCAATGGTTACTTCTGAAGCTTCCATAACATTTTACCTTTAAATTGATTTTTATGATTTATATTATGGGGCAAAGATACTTATTTTTGGCGATATTTCCAAAACAATCTCAAAAAAAGATAGACTAAGTCTATAATACTTATAAAATGTCCCCAAAAAGATAGTTTGAGGTGATAATATCCGCAAAAAAATCACCCACACTGCAAGCAATGTAGGTGATATAACACATATAAAAACTAGATTCAGCTATTGTAATTACTCCCCTCCCTTGTGGAGGGGCCGGGGGAGGGTCTATAAGTACGCCAACAACAGCTTCGCATTCGGGCTACGACGGATGCGGAGCAGCGCACGCTCACGAATCTGGCGTACACGCTCACGTGTCAAGCCCAGTTCCTGGCTTACCTCTTCCTGGCTCTTCTCAGGGCAGTCGATGCCGAAGGTTTCCTTGATGATACGAGCCTCGCGCTCCTTCAGGATACTGTGGAGGAGGTTGTCGAGCTCGATGTGGAGGCTCTCGTTGTTGAGCTGCGAGTCGGTAGCGTCGAGCTTGGTGTCAGGAGTGATGTCGAGCAAAGTGCCGTCCTCGTCGTCCTGCAAAGGGCTGTCGAGGCTGACGCCACGGTTGTTGGCAGCCATGGTCTCACGTACCTTATCTGGAGCCACGTCCAGCTCTTCTGCGATCTCCTCGATGGTAGCAGGGCGGTTCTGCTCCTGCTCAAAGCGGTTCTGGATGACGCGGATCTGACGGATCAGGTTGTTCTGGTTGCCTGGCAGACGCACCATACGAGCCTGCTCTGACAGCGCCTGCATGATCGACTGACGGATCCACCATACAGCGTATGAAATGAATTTGAAGCCACGGGTCTCATCGAACTTCTCAGCAGCCTTTACGAGGCCTACGTTACCTTCTGAGATAAGGTCGCTGAGTGAGAGTCCCTGGTTCTGATAAAGCTTTGCAACTGACACCACGAAGCGGAGGTTGGCACGTACCAGTTTGTCGAGTGCCTGCTGATCGCCTTTGTGGATGCGCTGGGCCAGATCCACCTCCTCGTCAGGTGTCACCATGTGCTCTTTGCTGATGGCGGTGAGGTACGACTCGATCGACTCCTCAGTACGACGGGTGATGTTCTGTGTAATCTTAATTTGACGCATATTTTGTACCTTTTTTCTTTATTACTTTTTGCAATAGGGCATAGTTTCCCTAAGAAAAATAGGTTGCAAATATAGGAAATTCTGTGCGATAATTCATACTTTTCTTCCGAAATTTTGAAATTATCGCACAGAACTTGTGAACTTGCTAATCGTACTTGTCAAATTCGATATCCTAAATAAGGATGTTAAAATATAGGTAAGAATGCCTCACCCGTGAGATAGATGCTACACATATCGAGGACTGACTTCAAACCTTCTTCAAGTCCTCCTACATAAATTGAGCTATAATCTTCAAGCCATTTTATGTCAAGGTTGGCACTTCCTCTGTAACCGACACTTTTAGGATTAGTAGGGTATACGAATTCTTGACCCTTTGCGTAAATGTTAAAGGTTCTTCCGCTGATAAGGGTGAGCTTCGTTCTGTCGCCAATGATTTCCTTCCAGTTGCTCTTTAATTTAAAAATGATGTTGACCTCATCTGTTGGTTTAATGTTTGTTACTTCGAAAGCAGCGCCTGCTTTTCCTTCACCATACTCCTGGAGAACTGTTTTGGTCTCAGTGAAAGCATAGTTAGAAATCACGCCAGAGAAGGTGACGTCTGCAATCTCAAGCAGGTCATTTGAAGCCCAGAACTGAACAGCTCTATATGGCTCCTCCTGTGGGGTTGGATCGACGTCATTGACAGGATCATCATCCTTGCTGCAAGAAACGAATGTTGCAGCTGAAAATGCAAGAGTAAAGATACTTGCAAAGATAATAAACTTTTTCATAGAAAAAATAATTAATTAATAATGTTAAATAAATATGATAATTTACGTTTTTGATTTTATTTATCATCAATCATAATCTTCTTGTATTTGAGCGCCGTCATGCCATATTTCTCCTTGAACTGGCGGCGGAAGGTGCTCTGATCCTTGTATCCGCAGCGTGTTACGAGGTCGACGATCTGTTCATCGGGGTTTTCTCTCAGCAGCTTCTCGAAGAGCGAAAGACGGTATTCTGAAAGCCAGATGCGGAAGGGCTTGCCCGTTTTGTTATTGATGCAGGCCGAAACCACTGATCGACTAGAGTTGGCGGCCTCGGCCAGCATGATGATGTCGAAGTCGGCATTCAGATAGAGTTCCTTCTCTTCCATGACCTTTTCTATGCGCTCATAGAGCTCCTGTATGTTATCCGTAGCCCTCTGACTCTTTGCGGCCTTGAGCTGTAGTGACAGATCCTTCACTTCTTCCTTCGTGTCCAACAGGTCTTGTTGCGTTATCTGGATTATCTCTTCCTTCCTTTGGTTTTTGCGTAACAGCCATCCTATGTATGCTCCGATAATCAAGAAGGAGATAAGTGTGAAAGCCAGATATTGGGTCGTCATCGTCTGTCTTTCCAGCCGTCTTTCGGTGTCCTGTCGGGCCAAGCGCTGCTCCTGCACCATGTTGATCGACATCTCTTCTGTGAGCATGCGCATTAACTCGCGCTGATTGATGCTGTCATTCACTGCCATGGCACGCCACAGGTAGTTGTTGCTGGCCCGCAGATCATGGTTCGATGCGGCATCATCGGCCAGCAGGGTCAGGTAGTCCACATATTCTTCCACCAGGCTGTCTGCCTGATAGAGTTCCTCGGCTTGAGATCGGGTGCGGTCGAATTCCGCCTTGAGCCCGAGGAATTTCATCTCGCGCATGGCGTAAATCCAAGACAGTGTGTTCTGCGCCCCTTCGGTATGCTGCAGTTTCTGCATATAGCTTCTTACCGAGTCGGTTTCTGCCTTTACGTCGGTGGCCAGTCCCTGTTCGACTCTCATATGGTAGGCGCGTGCTATCTGCGCATAGATCTGACTACGATAGAAGTCAGCAAAGTCTTTTGTAGCCGCTCCTGGCTCCTGCATGGTGGCAGGGCGTTGTTTTACGAACGAAGGGTCGTGCTCAAAACGCTCCACCAGCTGCTCTATCTCATGCCAGGTGCTGATTAGGTTGTCATATTCCTTCTGCTCATTATAGAGGCCTATCTGTCTTTTCTGAATGGCGATGAGTGCCACCAGATCGGCAAATGTAGTGGTGCCTTTCAGCAGTTGATACGCGCGGTCAAAGGTCTCACGAGCCTGATCAATTCTGCCTAGACCCTGCTCGGCTTCACCCACTCGCGCCATCATCATAGCCTCGTCGCCGCGCATGCGTTCGTCACCATGACACAGGGCGATGCCTCGGTTAGCATATTTTATCGAAGCCAGGTGGCTTTTGCTGATCGAGGTGATATTTGAGGCAAGTTCGCACAGTTCCTCTTCCAGGAAACGGTCATCGCCAAACTCTCCGGCATCGAGCAGGGAGTCACACATCATGAGTGCTTCATCGAGCTTGAATTCTCCGTTGAACACCACCATGGCGTGGTAGTAGGCGCATCGCTGGCGCGTCATCAGACCCGCATCAGCAATAGAGTCGAGCAGGTCATGAGCCGTCGAAGGGTCAGACTTCATAAAGCTCATGCTGCGGTCTATCAGTTCGAACGTCTCGTTAGTAGGGTAGTCATGCCCCTTGTCATCAGCTGTCGTAGTGTCTTGTTCTGAGCAGGCGCTGAGCAGCCAGATAAGAGTCAGCGATAGGAGAATATTGCGTGTACGCATTAGCAATAATAATATTTTGATGGTGCAAATCTAATAAAAAAGTCGCAAAAATTATGCGCAAAACGTCTTAATTTGTAGAGATGACGCAAATTTGGACGTTTTGCAAGTTTTTTTAGTCTTCTTTTTGCCGATTTACGGTCGTTTGTCAATCATCTTTTCATTTTTGGACCGAACAATCATTTGCCCCCGTCTGTCAATTTTGGCAATTATATTTACTTTTTGGGTGTTTCCTCGCCTCGAAAACGAGCATAACGTCTTATTTCTTTGCATAACGTATCAAAATTGCATTGACCGTTCATTTTTTTTATTTTTGTTTTGTTTTTTTCAATCTAATAGTTTATCTTTGCACTGTAATAATTATATTAATAACGCACACAGTCATTATGACTAATTATATATTGAAATTATTTAATCAAAATATATTTAGTGATTTATGTTAAGAAAAGTATTTTTTTGCGCATCAGCCATAGCGTTGATCGCATCTTGTACTGAAGAGGATTTGTCTTTGACAGCTGTTTCCTCTCAACTAAAGTCAGTACAACCGGAGAATGACCTTACTTTTGGTTACAACTCCATCATTACCGAGACTGACTCTCTGTCTACGGTTAGTATTCCACTTAACACTGATGTTGCGCCAGTGATTTCTTGTAGCGACGGTGTTGCCGACCTTCAGTGCGTCAACATCGATGGCAAGTATTACCTGCAGGTAGCCAATCCTGAAAAGGCAAAGCTGGGTGTCGATGAGGTTACTCTCACCGTCAAGGGTCATCCTGAGCTTACCAAGAGCTTCTATTTCACTGTCAGAAAGTCCTATGCAAATACACGTGCTCTCGCACCTACAGATAAGCAGGATAAGATAAATCGGCGTTTCGCTGATGTATTCTCCCAAGGCCAGTATATCTGGAAAACCTCTTTGGATGATCATCCTACGTCTCCAATGTTCAGGGCTGAGGCACTTTACGAAAGTCTTTCGAGCTCTTTACCACTCTTTAATGTGGATAAAGTACTTGGTTCCACAGATGAATTGATAGAAGCTTCCGGAAGTACATTGGAGGAATACGCTAGTAACTTTTCAATTAATGCAGGTCTTGATAACATACCAATTAGTAAAGTACTTTTTGGTATTGGAGGCTCATATACTACTAAATCTGTTTCTAAACACTATTATGAGTATATAACAAAATCCAGATCTGAATTCCTTGCAGGTGCTAAACTGTCAGAAAGCATGAAATCAACACCAGCGCATGATAAATACTGGAAGGAACTGATTACTCAAGAGCTGGATAATGTGCTCAACAATCCGAATACGAAGGAGTATAAGAAGTTCGCTGAAACTGATAAAGGAGCATGCGAAATTATTGAAGCATACGGATCTCATATGCTGACTTACTGTAAACTGGGAACAAAGGCCGTCTTAAACTTCCGCAAGAAGCAGGATTTGAAAAGAACATCTTCAGAGTGGGCACTTAGTGTTAAGGTTAAATGGGATGCAAATAAAGGAAAAGATTTAAAGAAAGAAGATGATGTTTTGTGTGCAAAGTATATTGATGATAAAGCGTTTAATGGTTCTTTGTCACTTGGTGGAGGTGAAGAGAAATTATTAGAAGAGATCGAAGCTGAATGGAGCACTAAACTATTCGGTGGAAATATTGCTACGAACAAAACGTACGATGGATGGAGTCCTACAGATGATCCTGAGAATTGGTTCCCTGTTTCAGTACGTGAAGAGAATAAGAAAGCCGAACTTAGAGCTATCTATGAACTCTGCCAGGATCCTGAATCTCCACGCTGTCAAACACTGAAGCGCGTTCTGGAAGAGGTGGATGAAGAAACTGGTCTTAGTCCTTTTGCGGAATATCAGCTCGATAATTATGGAGTAAACTTAAATCCAGATGAGACCGAGTGGGTGTTGGCTGGTATCTATGTTGATGTAGATGCAAGTACAAGTAATGATAAAATTCCTGGTCCAACGAAAATGGAACTTCCAGCTGATAGGTCAAAGAAAGAAACATTCTATCCATTTATGGATCTTGCGTATCATAGAGGAGATTGCCTTGATACACAAATCCATAATTTCGGCCGCTGTGATCGTCGTAAATGCCATTACTGGTACTACGCTTATAAGATGCGCGATGATTTCCCTGGCATCTCGGAATTCAGACTTGTAGAAAAAGATAGAGAACAAGAATTTAAGAATAAGGGTTATCACAGTTGCTTGAATTGGGATGCAGATGAGTTCGGCGATGGTTGGACAGCTGGAGAAACTAACAATTACGTTCTGATGGGAAAGAAAATCGGTGATAAAGATAAGACAACTCAACCTATTACAGGTTTCCGCCTTGAAGGTTGGTACCATAATTATAGACAAGGCGATCATGAACTTGCGGGTGTTTCCGGTTTAACAGGTCCTGGGCTTAATAGCGACTATAATAGATATAATTATTTTTGGCAGGGTACAAAAGAGTATCCTATTAGTTATGTAAAGAATGATGATGATGAAGTAGATTCTGTATATGCTTTATTTATGGTTCATCAACCAAGACACCTGTTCCTCTCTACGACCAAGAGACCGATCCGTAAAGACGATATCTATTTCGAACATCCTAAAAATATGAATAAATAAAATTTATAAAAGAAGTAATTTATGATAAAAAATATAACGGTGCTGCTACTCGCTGCAATAGCCAGTACAGCAATCGCACAACAGACTTTCCAGCCAAAACACCCTGGCATTCTGGCTCGTCAGATGGACCAGAAACAGATGAAAATTGAGGTTGCTCCTGTTCAGAAGCAGACACAAACCAAAACATCATCCGAGGCAACACGTGCTGTGATTTATTATGGTGATCTCCAGCTCGACAGTGTCGTCGTAACGAAGAGGGATGACGCAAAGACGGCCACGTGTTATGAGTATCATCCTAATGGTAAAATGGCCAAGTCGGTGATCAAGCGTCTCTATGGAGATGGTAGTTGGATAGAAGTCGGACGTACTGAATGGACAGAAGATTATCCGCTGAAAGGCAGCAGTATGACTGAGTTCAGTTTTGACACTCTGGGTGTATATGGTGCTATGCACAAGATGGAACTTCATGACGACTATGGACGTTCATACCTCGAGTATAGTGGTACAGGTGGTGAGTTGAAGCCAGTAATGAGACTCTCTGCCACACTCAACGAAAATAATTATGTGCAGTCAGAGGCCTATTATTATTATGATGAGAATGGCAAAGAGCTGCCAGAGGATAGCATAGTTTACACCTACGATGAGAAGGACCGACTCGTGCGTGAGACCTATTTCTTGGCTGACAAGAACGGACAGCTGGAAGAGCAAGGTTACTTCGAAACTACCTATACCGAAGTGGAGACTCCATCAGGACCTGGCACACTGATTAGTTTGATGGTCTCAAATGAGGTTTTCCGTCAGGATTCAATCTATTCTAATGACCAGAAATATCAGTACTATGCGTACTATACGAAGGAGAACCAAGCTGAATGGCAAATTAGAGAAGAACGTGCCTCGCAAAATTTTGGAGACACTGATCTATATCTCAGATTCAGATATAATGACGACAATACCGTATTGTATGGTCAGAAGTATGAGTCTGAATACAAGGATGAAGGCTCACGTACATGGAATATAGTGCTTGAGTATAGTTGCGGTGCCGATACCACCCAATGGTTGCTTTTGCGCAAGATTGAAGACGTGTACGACATATCTAAATCAGAATATGGTCGTGAGGAATCAGATCATAAGACCTTCATCTATGAGGCTGATGCGAAGGGAGAATTGCATGACGCTATGGATGCCCTTATCTCTGAGTATGGTACCTGGAAGGATGAATATACTTACGCAGAGTCCACGGTCTATGATGACTTCGATGAAGAACTTTCCGCTTATATTGTTTACTACTATCACGATCCAAACAGCACTGGAATCAGCAGCATTGAGGCTCAGGCTAAAGATGGTGTGATTTACGATCTTTCAGGTCGTCGCCTCAGCAATGACCAGCGTGGCGCTTTCATGATTAAGAAGGGCCGTGTGGTTGTTGTCAAGTAAAATATTTGATTGCCAGTTGGCATAAATTAAACCCCGAAAGTTTGTCAGAAACTTTCGGGGTTCTCTTTTCTATATGTAATCAACAGGATTACTTGACGAGGCGGATGCAGTATCTGTCATTGCCGCGGTTCGAATATCTGATAATAAAAGTGGCTCCCGCTGTAGAAGAAGTAGAAGACTTTGGAGTAGGATCTAAATTCAGAACGTATGCGTAATCTTGATAATTTTCATTAGGATAAGGCGAAGCTGTCCAATAGTAACCGATATTTCCATAATGTTGAGGTGTATTTGAGCCCGTATAACGGCCGGCAACAGGCAAGCAAAGGAGACCAAGTTCTGTCGCTTCAGCAAGTGTGTAGGTTTCCTTCCATTCGGTTACCTCGAAAATATCAGGAGCAATAATAAAGCATTTAGTTTCAGTTTGTCCATCTGTTACAGTAACTTCAGTCTTGCAGAGGTTTTCTGCGTTAGTACGGCTATTGAGGAGGTAATGCCATTCATCCTTAGTCAAGGCATAACAGCCTGTGGTACCATTTACGGTCAAACCGCCTTCTTTAGCGAAGAAAGGAACATCGTTTATGGCGTTGGTTCCATTATATAACGATGCATAAGATGCTTCCTGCGTCTTTGTCCAGAAGAAATGACCTATGTGATATGCATCCCATGATTTTGGATAGGCCGTCTGCTTTTCCTCGAACTTAAAGTCGCTACCATCCCAGTACAGGTTGCCCTTGGTGAACTGCACCTTCTTGCTAGCACTGACTGAGAATAGACTCTGAATGAGGTTCTCATCAGGATCTAGTTCTTTTGGTCCTTCTCCTGATCCTTCTCCTGATCCTTCTCCTTCTCCTGATCCTTCTGGTCCTTCTCCTGATCCTTCTCCTGATCCTTCTCCTTCTCCTGATCCTTCTGATCCTTCTCCTGATCCTTCTCCTTCTTCTGATTGATCAGCATCAATGGTCAGCTCGTAGTACATGCCAGCCTCAAGACCATCTGTGCTTTTTAATTCTGTTTTATTATCCAAGATTGTAAGAGGAACACCAGCAGGAACGACTATATAGTGAGGGCCGGTTGTAGAAGCAACGAGAAAGTCGGTAGATGTTATTGGATTAACTACTACATCGAACCCAGCTTCTCCGTTCTTAGCCATCAAACCTGCTACGTATCTAATGCCATACTTTACCCTTATCTTAATATCTCCCTTATTGTTGGTAATCTTGATGATTGCTACCTGTGGCTGCATAGCGATAGTCAAACCAGTCTCGCCGGTAGTAGCTTCACTGGTAGCACCTGCAAGAGCGTAGAGTTTGGCTACACTCGCTAAGGTTCCATCCTGACCTGTGAGGGGAAAATCCTTTGATGGGAAATAGGCATACCAACTAGTTGCGGAAGCTGTAGGTGTGGCATCTTCGCTCTTGAAACTGGTAGCGTCCTTCGTAAAGGTATAGTAGGTACCGCTAATTGCTGTGTTTGTTACCTCGACCTTATCACCTTCAGCGAAATGGAATGCCCATGCTTCTGCATTCGTAACATCAATCGTGGCACGTGTCTCTGCAGGCTGTTCAACTGTTGCATTGAGCACCATGCCCTTCTTCAGTGTGTTCTCTGTAAGGATAGCGTCATCCTTGCTGCTGCATCCGGCGAAACCAAGAGCTGCAGCAATAAATCCAAAAATTAATGACTTTTTCATTTCTTCTTTGTCTTTTTTAGTTACATACTCTGATTTACCATGTGCCATGACCAATAGGGCCAGGCTCTTTAAAATCTCCACTCGTGGCAATAATATCTGCCTGCTCAATCTCCACAACCTTTATCTCAGGCTGCTGATAAGTTTTCTTTTTGTTTGTCATATAATTTTTAATATTTGTAAGTATCACATGGGTGTGTTAATTTGCACATATATAAATTAACATGTGCAAATATAAGAATTTATCCTTAAAGATTGTGTGCAAAACGTCTAAAAATGCAAATAGAAGCATTATTTTGAGTTGTTATGCACGTTTTGTAAGGTTCTTTTTGCCTCTTTGTTGGCTTTTTTATCCATCAGCAATGACTAATGGCTGATTTTAGTTGTGGTTCTCTTGCCCGGAAGCCGGTAGTACGTCTTCCACGGCTCATGGAGCGGTTTTCCTCTCAGTTTAGTGTTAGTCTTACCTCAAAAACGAGCACAACGTCTATTTTATTTGCAAAACGTATGAAATATGACTACCAAAATCACTTTTAGCATATTATTATCGCTTTTTTGATTACAAAAGATTATCTTTGCACCTAAAAAAATAATTAGTGTACTTAGAAATTATCAATATTTGTAAACTAATTTTATACGAAAAAGTTTATGGTTAAGAAATTCATGTTAACGTGTCTGCTGTTGCTTGGTGGAGTCTTCGGGCTTCAAGCCAAACAGTATGGCATTGAGATCAAGGTTGAGGGTAGCGATGCTCCTGGTCGTACACTCTTCTACCTTGACGAGCAGCCTCAGGTCTCTTACAACGAGAACCAGGAGCTGGTGCTCACCCTGAGTGGTGTAGTGGAGTTTACGCTGCCTCATACTGCCGGTATGCAGGTGCGTTTTGTTGCGGATGGCGATGATCCTTCAGACGTCATTCAGATGGAGGAGGAAGTCCCAAATTACACCTTCAGCAACGGAGAGTTCTCCCTCAGTGGCCTCAAGCCAGGTACAGTAGTACGTGTGCTTAACGTCCAGGGTCAGGTCGTGTCAGTCGTGCGTATAGGTGCTGACGGCTTGGCAACATTGCCATTGCCTCAGGGCATCAGCATCGTGACCGTAAACGATTGGAGTATGAAAGTCAATAAGCAATAAATAGAAAAAAAGATATGAAAAAGATTTTACTTCTTATTTTGTCATGCGTATGCCTGAGCAGCGTCGTAAAAGCTCAGACCGTAGAAGTCTATAAGAACGGCCGTCTGCAGGTGGATACCTACCTGGCCGACAGTGTCAAATTCTCAGCTATGCCAATGCCAACCTCTGAGGAGTCTTACGACTGGGCTGTGGCTCATCTGGACTCTCTGGTCGACGTGGTATGGGAGCAGATGCAGGCAGGCACTGAGCCTAACAAGCGTGACCCGGATGCTACACGAGAGGTGTTCCGCACCATCGGCTATAACGGCAAGAATGTAGTCAATTACCTGGAAGCAGGTGCACTGGTAGATAGTGTGATCATGGATCGTCTGATCGACAAGGCCGTCGCAGATGGCAATCTCACAGCTGTATTTGTGGCTGGCAACTCGGGTAGCGGCAAGAGCTACAGCATCCGCTCGAACGAAGAGGTGCAGAAACTTGTGAATGAGGCTGGAGTAGTGCTCGATGAGGTCTTCAACGATAAGAAGCACCTTGAGGCATGCATGGCTCGCCTGAAGAAGGCAGGCATCGAAGATCAGACCATCATCCTGGTGCACAATGATGCCAAGACATCGATGAAGAATGCCATGGACCGTTATATGAGCACCGGCCGTACCATCGGTCTTAATTTCTTCCTCTATCTCTATCCTTGTTACGTTGATTTCGTGAAGTATCTGGAGGATAACAATATCGGTACACGTCGCTTCTACATTGAGCATGCGGGTAATGCATCTGTCGGTGCTGTTTCTGCCAGTGAAGCATTGAAATGGGATTACAGCATCAACGACGAGCTGAAGGCTGAGATGACTGCATTGGTCTATGACTATCTGATCCAGAAACACGATGAGAAAACCCTCTCACCTCGTGATTTGTGGGCAATCATCTTTGATGAATAAATTATAAAATGAAAAAGAATAGCATTTGGGCCTGGATGCTTGTAGCATCATCGGTGCTGACCGTTAGCTGTAAGGATGATGATATAGAAGAAATCCTGGACCCTAGTAAAGACAATGACCGTAGCATCGTAGTCATCTATGATAATGACGTACACTGTGCCATCGATGGCTATGCCAAGATGGTAGGTTATCGTGATGCCATTTTGGCAGCCGATACCGCCTGGGTGGCTACCGTGTCGGCTGGCGACTATGTGCAGGGTGGTGCTGTCGGTTCATTGTCACAAGGTCAGTATGTGATCGACGTGATGAAAGAGGTCGGCTATGATGCCATCACGCTGGGCAATCATGAGTTCGATTATAAAGTGCCACAGATGCGTCATCTGATGGATCAGCTGCCTGCAGGAACGGTGACGTGCTGTAACTTCTACAATGCTGCTCATGACACATTATATTATAAGGAGTATGTCATCAAGCAGATGGGTAAGAAGAAAATTGCCTTCATCGGCGTAACTACGCCTGGTGCTATGGTCTCTGAGTCTTATTCATTCTTTGCCGAAGATGGTGTTACGAAGCTGTATGACCTGCGTGAGGCAGACTGCGTGACGCTCGTGCAGAATGCCGTCGATCATGCACGTGCCGAGGGTGCCGACTATGTGGTCCTCCTGGCACATCTGGGTGAAGCAGACCGCGGACAGACTCCTATCTATACCCCTACGTTGTTGGCTAAGACCCGTGGCATTGATATCGTGCTTGATGGTCATACACACTCCACCATTCCGGGCCAGAAGTTCCCGAACATCGATGGCGACAGTGTGTATAACATACAGACGGGCACCAAGTTCGAGCATGTCGGAAAGCTCATCATCTCGGCCGACGGCAAGATCACCTCAGAGCTGGTGCCAGTAAAAGGTATTACACAGAGTAATGCTAAGGTTGCTCAGACAATTGAAGCGTCGAAAGCTAAGGTCGAGGATATCCTGAAGAAGGAGATAGGTATGAACAATTCTCCTGACTTCATGGTCGAGAATGCTGAAGGCGAAAATATGGCACGTTATCAGGCTGTGCCACTGGGTACGCTGATCGCCGATGCTTTCAGTTATGCTTCAGCTGCACAGATTGGCATGATCAACGGTGGTGGCGTGCGCACTTCACTTCCACAAGGAAAGATAACTTACGGTTCTCTGCTCGACATCTTGCCATTCAGCAACGATTTGATGACCGTCAGTGCAACAGGCCAGCAGATTCTCGATGCGCTTGAGACCTCCGTCAGTCTTTATCCGATGCCTTCTGGTGGCTTCCTGCAGTTCTCTGGTTTGCGCTATGAGTTCGACCCGAATAATACTCCGAAGCTCGAATATGATCCGCAGACCTACGTCCTCTCTGTGCAGGGTACCCGTCGTATCACCAAATGCGAGGTGCAAGACCCGGCCGATGGCAAGTATTATCCGATAGATTCAGCCAAGAAATACTCCGTAGCATCGACAAGCTATATTCTGAAAGAAAGCAAGGAGGTACTGGCTTTCCGTCAATCAGAAGTAATCAAAGACGATAGCGGCATCTTTGATCTCGATGCACTGATTAACTATGTAATCAAAGGCTTGGATGGTGTTATCCCTGAGAATTATGCTCAGCAGAAATAACCGACCGTTGTTCCGATTTTTAATTCTTACAAATATGAAAAAGATTTTATTTGCACTGCTTCTGCTGTTCGTATCAGGTGCTATGACCTGTCAGGCAGAGTTACGTCAGATCCGTGGCATTGACCGTGTAGACATCCAGCAGCAGATCGACCTTGACACCTGTCAGGTCTATATCGTGCCAACCGTGCTTGCTGATGTGCATCCACGTAAGGAGAAGACCGCTGACAAGCAGCAGGCTGCTTTCGACGAACTGGGTGAGACCGTCAAGGAAGCTCTCCAGAAGGCCTTCAAGAAGGGCTCTTATCAGGTCATCGACAATGTCAAGAAAGCTCCTGCAGGTGCTGTGATCGTCGATGTGGTCCTCAAGGATATCGACTGGAGTACTGCTACGATGAAGGATATAATGTTGAAGGGCGCAAAGGAAGATATCTCGGGTGGCTACAACATCAGAGTGAGCAATGCTAAGGGTCTGGTGCTCGAGATCGACAACCGCCGTAAGCATAACACTACGATGAAGTCGAGCAACCCTGTGAAGATCATCAGAATCTATAATGAGGTGATTGGAGAAGATCTTGTAGATGTTTTGAAGAAGAACAAATAATTCAAGTTTCGCAAGTAAAGGCTTGCGAAACTGAAGTAAATAAAATATCCTACAATGAAAAAGATATTATTTGTCTTGCTGGCCGCATTGCTGGCCGCACCGCTCTGCCAGGCTCAGAATACTGAGGCTTCGCCTATCGATCATGTCAATGTCGTACAGAAGATCAATCTTGACTCCTGCGATGTGTATATCGTGCCTACTTACACTGCAGAGATGCAGGGCAAGAAGAAGCAGAAAGAGCAGCAGGCAGCCTTTAACGAACTGGGCAAGACCCTTCTCCGTGAACTGAAGGTGGCTTACCGTGATGGTTCTTATCAGGTCATCAACGACGTCAAGGAAGCTCCTGCAGGTGCCGTAGTCATCGAAGCCTGCCTGAAGGAGATCGAGTGGGGTAGCGGTGCGCTCCGTAGCTTCACCTACGGCGCTGCAGGCAGAATTGCTGGCAGCTACAGCGTCAAGGTCACCAATGCCAACGGCCTCGTGCTGGAGTTCGATACCCGCCGTCTGCACTATACCAGCGGCATGACTTCTTCAGACATGGGTCCTGACGTCATCCGCACCTATAACCGTGCCATCGCTTCTGATCTGCTCTCGGTGCTTCGAAAGATGTAAATAAGTGCAGACAAAATCACGTCGGCTGATTTTACTTGTAAAATAAGTCTAAAGGAAATCACGACGTCTGATTTTATTCTTAAAATAAGTGCACATGAATTTGTCTGTGCTTATCTCAGACAAGAAATAAGTCAGCATGATTTCCTTTGAACTTATCTCAGATATGAAATAAGTCTGCAAGATTTCCTCTGAACTTATTTCAAACAAAAAATAAGTCTATCACCACCCTCTCTACAATATCCTGTAGCGTAGGTGGTGATATTTGTTATTTGATATTTGTAATTTGCCTGTGTCAAAGTCACAGCCAAATTACTCCTGTCTGTTGCCGTGAGTGCGACTCTCACGATATTCGTAAGCCGTGCACTTGATCATACGCTCCATGAACTTCGACAGTCCGTTGATGGTCTTGTACCCGCAGAGGTTCGCCACATCTTTGTAGCTCAACATGGTGTTTCTTAACAGATACATGGCGTGCAGGAGCTTCCACTTCTTCAGCAGATCGTTCAACGTGTCGCCGGTGAGCATCAGGATAGCTCCTGACAATGCGCTGCGTTTCACATCGAGGATCTTCGCCAGCGTCTTGCCGTTGATGCCTGGTGAGCGTACCAGATACGGTGTCACGTCTTTCAGAATAGGTGTCTCTACGCTGTTGGTCATAGCTTGTGAATAAAGCTGCTCTGCAGTAATAATGGGTGTCATAAGCTGAACAAACAATTATAAATTATACATTATTAATTATCAATTATATAAGCATATTCTTTCGCAGCATCGTAACAAGGACACGCCTTAGCTACACCCGGCAAGTCTCGGTGACCGCAGATCTTAGCTTCAGGAAACATCTCGTGCAGGATCAGGAGGAGGTCGTGCAGTACGACTTTCTGCTCGGCGGTGCGATTGTCCTCGTAGACCCCCTTTATCCCCCTCGTAGGGGGAGAACTTGCTGCGCCATTCTCTAGTTTCGCTAGGTCTGCCAGATCTCCGACTGGGATCTGAGGAGGATCGTCTCTGTGACCTCCTTCGGTGCAAATACCGATAGAGTTGGCGTTGTAGCCTTTTACGTGGCAGCCTTTGAGTGAGAGAGGTCGACAGTAGTATAAGGTACCGTCTCTGCGAATATAGAAGTGATAGCCAGGATAGTCGCCGAATCCTCTCGCCTTGTGTGACGCTGCCAGCTTCTCGATGGTGAAGTCCTGAGAGGGACGAGTGTCGCTGCAGTGGAGGACAATCAAATCCACCTCACGGACCCACCTAAATCCTCCCTCGTAGGGAGGACTTTCCGCTGCTACGTGAGACTCGGGTTGCACTCCCTCCCCACGGGGGCTCTCGCAGTCAAAGCTTGATAAGCCTTGACGAGAAAGTGGGGTGGGTCTATTCTTCGCTGACACAGCTCGCAATTCCGAAAGCAGCAAGGACCGCAGTTCCAATCTTGACAACAGTCTTGAGAACTTCTGTCCAAAAGTTACGCTTACAGGTCTTTTTACATTCGTCGCAGCATTCGCCGTGCTCAATACTGGGTGATTCTTTGTTTTCTTCCATAAATATTAATTATTTACGTTCATAAATCTCCATCAAAGAAATCATAAGAAATCAATATTTGGCGCCTAGATTTTTGATTTACTTTGATTTCAATGATGGATTATTAAGTTGGTAATTACTCCCCTCCCTTGTGGAGGGGCTGGGGGGAGGGTCCCCTTATCCCAATGGTACCGGACTCGCCACCGGCAAATCCTCGTTAACCACACGTCCCAGGCGCATATTGAGGCGATAATGTGCATCCTTGATAAGCTCATTGATCACGGCCAGAAGACTCTGACACGACGAGCCTACGCTGGTGGTGTCAGTATTCGCCTTATACTCCACATGGAGTGCGATAAGACCATAGAGCGCCTCGGTCTCTGCACGGAGCTTCTTGGTGTACTCGGTGGTAGAGCCGGACTTCTCGGTCACGCGCTCGTTGTACTGATCGGCGAATCCGGTGTTAGCCTCCTCGAGTGCGGCGAGCTCTTCGGTGATACCCATCGCCTCGATACCGTTCTCAGGAATCATGTTCTTGAGGTCGAGGATAAATCCGGCGATCAAGGCTGACTCCTCCTGATAAGGTGAGGTGGCTACGTCGAGACCGTACTTGGTGAGGATGTACTTGTCCACCGTGGTGGCGAACTGTGCTACAGGAGAGCTGCTCGAAGCGAGAGTTACGGCCTGGAGCTTGAGGCGGATGAGACGATAGAGGCGGTCACGCTCGTCATCGAGCGCCTTCATCTCAGGGGTGTAGATACTACCCGTAGAGTGATTGACGATGTCCTGCTCGAGTGCTACAGCGTCGTTATACTGCTTGACCTGCGCCTCGGTAAGACCTACGGCCTCTGCGGTGAGCTTAGAGATAGCGACACCGACGTTGGTGAAGAACGAGACATGCTCGGCATTCTTCAACTGCTGAAAACTGAGTGAATTGATTTTCTGCATCAAAAAAAAGTTTAGGTTAATAATTAATGAGACCCACCTCGGCTCTCCCATGATAGGGAGGGCGAACTATCCTCTCGCGAAAAGGATAGCTGACTCCAGAACCCGGGATGGAGCCCCCTCCCTACGAGGGAGGGCCGGGGTGGGTCTGTATCTTTTTTCTGCTGCAAAGATACGCACTCTTCTGCGCATACTTGCCGCTTTCTCGTCTATTTAGCCGCTTTCGCTTCTAAATCGCCGCTTTCTATGCAAATTAATGAGAAATATTTGGTGTTTGAAGAAAAATCGTGTATATTTGCAGCGTGTTTACTATCAATAATATTAGAATAATATTAATCAATAATATCTTTAATCAAAATGAAAAAGTTTTTTTACAGCCTGCTCTTCATGGCAATGGCAATCGTTTCGGCAGTTTCTTTCGTATCGTGTGGTGGTGATGATGACGACATGGAAATCCCAGCTAAGGAGGCTTACCTTTTGTATGTCTGCTGGGTAAGCAATGATATCCTTGAACTTGCTGATGTAGTTACTGATGGTGTAAACTTTTCGTTCAACTCAACTGCTACTTATGGTGATATTGCAGGTAAGGAGGGTAAAGTAGAGCTCTCAGGCAAGGCGGCTACTGATGCTAAATTTACTATTAGCTTTAAGCTCAAATCAAACTGGAAAGAGATTCTGGCAAACAAGGATGTGGCCGTTTGTGCATATGTTTCTGGCCAGGGTAACGCTAAGGGAGAGGAGGTTATAATCGGCAATAACGTGATTACTGCCTCATTTAACAAGAAATCTATTGGAGAAGAAGAATTTGAGAAAAAGGTAAGTGGTTATATCTCTAGTATCGAATTTAGGTCAAAGTAATCTTCAGCTCAAGAAAAGATTATAAGAATGAAGTACTTAAGCATGCTTATAGCAGCCATGTCGTTCATGTCCGTCATGGCGCAGACCGCTCCTGAGCATATCACACTCAACGTCGAAGAGTTCGCCTACAAGCCAAGCAAAACCAGCACGGCGATGTCAATCCTGTCGGTAGTTTCTAATCCGAAGTCACTCTGGATTCCTGACAAGTCGATGGCACCTCAGATGAATGAGGCAGTAGTGTCAGGTGCATTGAATCTCCCATGGATAGACAATGCCGAGGCCGAGGAGGCCGACTATACGCTGAAAGGACACTTTACGCAGCTGGAGATCATGACGGGCGATCCGGAGTCTGTTGTGGTGAGAGCGCGTACGTCGATCATCGATAATAAGACAGGCGAGGAGGTTGCCACGAAGGTGGTACATGGTTCGTCGTCGTATTTCCTCAATTGGGAGAATACCACCACGATGAAGGCTCGTGCCGCTAAGAGCTTTGCGTATTTCATGCAGTGCTTTATCTTCGAAGCTTTGCCGGTGACTGGCCATATCCTGGAGAAAGGAGTGGAGCAGGCCAACGGTAAGGTCAAGGAGAAGCAGTGCTACGTGGATCTCGGTACATTGCACGGCGTGGTGCCTGAGATGATGTTCTACGTTACAGAGAACGGTAAATATAAGGCAG
>JAZUIL010000114.1:0-8110 GCA_045642245.1 Bacteroidales bacterium | reverse complement strand
AAAAAAGAACCGCAGCGCTGATTGCTCAGTACTGCGGTTTGCTTTGTCTTAGTGATTCCCTGATGGAAATTACTTAGCAGCGACCTTGCGGTCCTTGATACGTGCTGCCTTACCAGTGAGGTTGCGGAGATAGTAAAGCTTAGCGCGACGAACGCGGCCATTCTTGTTGATCTCTACCTTCTCAATGAAAGGTGACTCCATTGGGAAAATACGCTCTACACCTACGCCGTCAGCAATCTTGCGTACGGTGAAACGCTTCTTTGTACCATGACCGCTGATGCGAATCACTACGCCTCGGTACTGCTGGATACGCTCCTTGTTACCCTCCTTGATCTTGTAGGAAACAGTGATTGTATCACCGCTCTGGAATGCTGGAAGCTCCTTGCCAGTAGCAAATGCCTCTTCAGCAATCTTCATCAAATCTGCCATAATGACTAAATTTAATTTTGTGAGTTAATAATTGTTTGTTATTTCGAAGCCCTTTCTGACTTCGTGAGGATGAGAGGCATGTACAAGTAGCGTTTTCCTGCTGATTGCTCAGTGAGGTCCCTGCCAGCGGTCTCTCTTCCTTGCTTTCCCCAGCGTCACCTTGCGGAGATGCTGCATCTTGGTCGAAAGCGGGTGCAAAGATACAAAATTAATATTAAATATTAAATATTTAGTGACTTTTTTTGAGAATAGGGATTAAAATAATGTCGAGAATTGCTCGTTTTGCAATCCCGACATTTGTTTATTGTATCTATGAGCCCTATTATTATTAGAAGATTCGACCCGTGATACGGAATGTCAACTGTGGATACCAGGTCAGCTTCTGAACCATATCTTTGATGTCCGAGATATCTTTCTGGAAGGTGGCTTTATTATCATATGGAACTTCTTGATCACTGACAAATGTTGGCTTGCCTTGATAGTATGCGCCGATTTCCATTTGGAATCCCACACGATGTCTTTGCGGTACAGAATTGCCGAATCCGAGACCTACGTATGGTTTTACCTTTTTCACTAACACCTTTGTTTCAATATGCCCTTCATCTTCTGGACGAATTTGGAACGTTTGATCCCCCACACTGAAACGAACAGCTTCGTCAAGTCCTTCGTAACGACCGATACGATGACCAAGAACCGATATTGGTTCTTTAGGTAACAGATTGTTTATTTCAATGGCTTGTTTGTAAGTCGCCCATGCTTCTTTATCTAGATCTCCAATGATGGAGCCCATTTCGCCATTGCCAATAAAAACTCCTGCGGTAAGATAGAAACTACTCTGAGTAGTAGGATAATACTGGAGCATTATCTTGAAATTGCCAAAATTCAGTTTCGCATCTACGTCGGCAGAAATTTTATTAATGTTTTGGATTTGCCCATTGATAGGAGACAGTCCTTGTTGTGGAGCAACAGAGTTGTAAAGGGATATAATTTCTTTAACGTTGTTAATCTGCTCGTTGACATATTCTGTGCCAACTTCAACATTCTGTTTGTATCCAAATTCTGGGAAATTATATCCTGCACTTATGATCAAGTGGTCTGTTACAACAGGATAACTGATATTGATACCTAAACCGGTAGTGCCGCCTTCAATACTAAGTCCAATTTGCTTGAACGCAGTCTGTGCCTGAACATAAGAGGCGATTAACGAGGTAATTGCAAAGGCAAAAATCTTCTTCATAAATTAGGTTAATGGGTTAGAGTGCACTTACAATTTCCTCAGTGTCTGTAGCGATCATGAGCTCCTCGTCGGTAGGAACAACAGCTACGACAACCTTAGAGTCAGCAGCAGAGATGATGGTCTCCTCGCCACGGATCTTGTTCTTCTCAGTGTCGAGCTTGATGCCGAGATATTCCATGTCGCTGAGTACCATGCTGCGGATAAGTACGTGGTTCTCACCAACACCACCGGTGAAGGCGATAGCGTCAACGCCACCCATAGCAGCAGCATAAGCACCGATGTACTTCTTCAGGCGGTAAGCGTAAACCTCGAGAGCGATCTTAGCGTCCTCATTACCAGCCTCCATCTGAGCCTGAGCGTCGCGCATATCTGAGCAACCACACATGCCGAGCATACCAGACTTCTTGTTGAGCATGGTATCCATCTGAGCTGGAGTCATACCTTCCTTCTCCATCATGAAGGTAACAGCAGCAGCGTCGATGTCGCCAGAACGAGTACCCATTACGAGACCCTCGAGTGGGGTAAGACCCATGGTGGTGTCGACACACTTGCCATTGACAACAGCTGACATAGAAGCACCGTTGCCAACGTGTGCTACGATGAGCTTAGAGTTGTTAGGATCGAGGCCGAGGTACTCGATGGCACGCTTGCTGACAAAGCGGTGAGAAGTGCCGTGGAAACCATAGCGACGTACACCCCACTTGTCGAACATCTCCTTAGGAATAGCGTACATATAAGCCTTAGGTGGCATGGTCTGGTGGAATGCAGTATCGAAGACTGCTACCTGAGGAACATTTGGCATGAGAGCCTTCACTGCCATGATACCCTTGAGGTTAGCTGGATTGTGGAGAGGGCCAAGAACCGAACACTCCTTAACGATCTCGATGAGCTCATCGGTTACGAGGCTTGACTTGGTGACCTTCATAGCGCCGTGGAGTACACGGTGACCAACGGCCTGAATCTCATCTGCAGACTTCAGGACGCCATACTTAGGGTTGAGGAGGTGCTCAGAGAATACGAACTCTACAGCTGCGGTATGCTCTGGCATGTTATGCTCAACAACTACCTTCTCACCATCAGGAGCGGTGAGCTTGAGGAATGAATCGGCGAGGCCGATCTTCTCGACACCACCCTGAGCGATGACTTCCTTGCCATCGAAAACTTTATACTTGAGGCTCGATGAGCCGCAATTCAATACGAGGATTTTCATATGGACCCACCCCAACCCTCCCTCATAGGGAGGGGGCATTCTAGATCGTAATGCCTGTCCGTGGAGGTGGTCACGGTTTATATTGTTAATGGTTCAGACCCAAATAGGAACTATAAATCCCCCTCCCTAGGAGGGAGGGAAGGGGTGGGTCTGTGTTTGTTTTTACTTCTGTGCTCTCTCCTTAGCGCCGATTGCCTGATTACAAGTTACTACGATTGTCTGATATACCTCATCGATGTTACAGCCACGGCTGAGGTCGTTGACTGGAGCTGCGATACCCTGGAGGATAGGACCTACTGCGGTGCCACCAGTGAGACGCTGAACGAGCTTGTAGCAGATGTTGCCAACTTCGAGTGTTGGGAATACGAGAGTGTTGCAGTGACCAGCAACGGTGCTGCCCTTAGCCTTGCTTGCACCTACTGAAGGTACGATAGCAGCATCGGCCTGAAGTTCACCATCGATCTGGAGCTCTGGACGGAGCTCCTTAGCAATAGCAGTTGCCTCGATGACCTTGTCACACATCTCATGCTTAGCAGAACCCTTGGTAGAGAATGAAAGCATACCGACGATAGGAGTCTCGATGCCAGCGATATCGTGAGCTGTATCAGCTGCACAAACTGCAATCTGACCGAGCTGCTTTGCATCTGGATTAGGTGTAACTGCACAGTCAGCAAATACCATGATGCCATCCTTGCCATAAGCCTTAGCTGCCTCATTCTCCATAATCATAATGAATGCACCTGATACACAAGAGATGCCAGGCGCAGTCTTGATGATCTGAAGAGCTGGACGGAGAACGTCACCTGTGGTGTTGCGTGCACCAGCTACCTGACCGTCAGCCTCACCTCTCTTGATGATGAGAGTACCGAGGTAGAGAGGATCCCTAACGAGCTCTGCAGCCTTCTCAGGAGTCATACCCTTCTTCTCGCGGAGCTTGAAGAGGAGGTCAGCGTACTGCTGAGCCTTAGGATTGTTCAAAGGCTCAACGATGGTAGCCTTATCGATATTCTTGAGGCCGTACTCTGCTACGAGAGCGTCAATTTCTGCCTTTGCGCCGATGAGGACGATGTCTGCAACACCATCACCAAGGATGCGGTCAGCGGCCTGGATAGTACGTGGTTCGGTGCCCTCTGCGAGGACGATACGCTGCTTGTTGGCCTTTGCCTTAGCAACGAGTTGATCCATTAATGCCATTTTGTAAGTAGATTTTTATAGTTAGTGATTATATTCAAAGATTGTGCAAAGATAGACTTTTTGCTACAAAAAACAAAAAAATAGAGCAGTTTTTTGTGAAAACCGCCCCATTTTTTTTTAGAAATATGCTTAAGCATATAATTTCAGCAGAAATCATTGTATGATAGTGGTACGCAGGTTTGATTTGTCAAATACCTGGTTGGCTACTTCCTGCATCAGGTCAGGAGTTACCGCGTCGATTCGTGCACAGGTTTCTTCCAAACTTTCGACATAGCCGAGTCGGAGCATGTTTTTGGCCAATGCAATGGCATTATTCTCCATATTCGCAAGGCTTACTCCCAGTTGTCCACGCAACTGACGTTGTGCAGCGACCAGCTGTGTCGTCGTCATTTTGACATTCCGGAAATGATCGAGTTGAGCATGGCACAATTTCAGACATCTGTTGACATCCTGATGATCGCAGCCGAAATAGATGCTGAAATATCCTGCATCTGTATAGTTGTTGATGTTGCTCTCAACGGTATAAACCAGGCCACGCTGTTCGCGAAGAGCGAGGTTGAGCTTGCTGTTCATGCCAGGACCTCCGAGGATGTTGTTGAGCAAAGCGAGTGCTGCAGAATTAGGATGTCCGATGTGGTAGGATCTGGCTCCTAGGATGACATGCGCCTGATTGTGTTTCGGCTCGGCATCTTCTTCTGTAACCATGTCTTCATTGATGGTAACCTTTTTTTCAATCTTCTCGTTTTTGATTAGTACATCCTGCTCATTACGAGGCTCATACCATTTTTCGATAGTTTTGATGATCTTGTCGAAAGGAATTCTGCCTTGATAGAAAAAGAGTGTGCGAGGTGTTGTATAATGCTGACGGATAAATTGAAGACAAGCTTCTGAATGAAAACTTCTTACCGTGTCTTCTGATCCGAGGATATTATGTCCTAACGTGTTGCCTGCAAAGAGTTTATTCTCAAATTCATCATAGATGAGCTCTGAAGGAGTGTCTCGATAAGACATGATCTCGTCGATGACGACTTCCTGCTCCTTAATCAGTTCCTTCTCAGGTGCTGTAGGATGACAAACTAAGTCGCAAAGCAGTTCGATGGCACGCTCATAATCGCGGTCGAGAAATACCGAATAGAAAGTAGTTTCTTCCTTAGTCGTAAATGCATTGAGTTCACCGCCAACGCTTTCCATACGGTTGTTGATATGCCAGGAATCGCGTTTCTGAGTTCCTTTGAATAAGATATGTTCGATGAAATGTGCCATGCCGAACTGTGCAGGTCCTGATTCGTGTCTGGTGCCACAGTCGAACATAAAACCACAATAGCTGACAGGGGTGTCAGTATGACGGTAGACGATGCGCAATCCTGCGTCCGTGGTCAGTGTCTGGTATGATGGATTGGAAGATGTTGTGATAGACATTATTCCGTAAAAGTATCTATTTTGTGATAATATAGCGGTTTTTATCCGCGATTGGAGTGCAAATTTACGTATTTCTTTGCAATTTTTGCCCACCCTATTAAAATAATTGCTATTTTTGCAGCGAGAACGTGCTTATTTGTTAGATTTGAGCACCAAACTTCGGGTATTTTTACTCTTACTAATCACATTATATATAATATGTTGCTTCAGATTTACCTTTTGGGTATGATTGGTACCCCTGAGATCGTACTTATCGTGATAGCTGCCTTGCTACTTTTTGGAGGAAAGAAAATTCCTGAGTTGATGCGAGGCTTAGGAGCCGGCGTCAAGAGCTTCAAGGATGGTATGAAAGAAGGAGAGGCTCCTGCTGACAAGAAGTCAGAAGAAGTCTCTACCAAAAAAGATGACGAAACCGTCAAGTAAATATTGTTAATCCCAACATTCCACATCTGCAGCCTCTTCAGGAGTGAGTACAGACTTGTGGAATTCTGGATCGCGTTTCTGTTTAAGCTGTTCCCGGTAATCCTGGAGCAGCTTAAATGCTTTTGGAGAGAGCTCGATAACGGCCACCATATTCACGAAAGTCATGACTGCCATGCAGATATCGATGATGCTCCATGCTGTCTGTAGCGTCATGATGCCACCGAGGAACACCATGGCTGCAGTAATGAGACGGAAAGCAAATACAGGTATGCGGTCGCTGACGTTCTTCGCTTTTGCAAAGAAGCGGACGTTGGCCTCTCCATAAAAATAGTTTGCAATGATGGTGCTGTAAACAAACAGGAAGATGGCTGCAGTGAGGAACCATCGGCCAGCAGGTCCTATCTCTAGTTCGATGCTCTGAGTGGTGAGAAGGATGCCATCGGTATTGCCATTGTATAATCCGCCGATGAGGATGATGGATGCCGTACAAGTACAGATTACCAAAGTATCGGTGAAGACACCAAGCGCCTGCAGAAGACCTTGCTTGACAGGGTGCGAGATATGAGCAATGGCTGCAGCATTAGGTGCTGAACCTTCACCAGCCTCATTGCTGAAAAGTCCACGGCGAACACCCTGCATGATGGCTGCTCCTAACATGCCTCCAGCTACTTGATTGATGCCAAAAGCTGACTCTACAATGAGACGGAGAATGCCAGGAATAGCGGTGATATTGAGCAGGATAATGGTGATGGCTAAGAGAAGGTAGCCGACAGCCATGAATGGAACACAGACACTACAGATGCGGGAAATACGTTGGATACCACCGAAAATGACAATTGTGGTCAGGAAGGTGAGAATAGTTCCCATCCAGAGATTCGAGATAGAGAAAAGGTCGCCTAATGCATCGCACAAGGTGTTGCTCTGTACGATCTGATTAGCCATGCCAAACGAGATGGTGATAAGGACAGCAAAGATCAGACCCATCCAACGACGATGCAGGCCATGCTCCATATAGTAAGCCGGTCCTCCATAGAAAGAACCATCTTCTGGATTGCGACGCTTGTAAAGCTGTGCTAAAGTTGCCTCCATGAAAGCGGTAGAGGCTCCTAAGAGTGCCATGATCCACATCCAGAATACGGCACCTGGTCCACCTACAAAGATAGCTGAGGCCACACCTGCCAGATTGCCTGTGCCGACACGGCTGCTGAGGCTGACTGCAAATGCCTGAAAAGAGCTGATCGGTTTCTCACTTCCTCCATCTTTATTGCCTTCGATTTTGCCAGACTTCGTGAGGAGTCTCCACATTTCTTTCGGCATGGTAAACTGAACGGCTTTCAGTTTCCAGGTGAAATATAGTGCACCGCCTACTAGTATTGTTATGATAACATAAGTCCAAATAATGTCATTGACCATGTCAAGACCTTGAATAACCGCATTGGGTGAAGCCATAGTTTCTTTGTTTTTTCGTCTGTTTCTAGTTTATTCGTCTTCAAATTTGAGGTCGCCAGCTTTCCACTCATTGTATTTCTCGGAGAGAAGACCGAGAAATTTGCTGATCTGATTCATTGCAATTTGAGTCTGTTCGCTCACCTCTTTTTTCTGCATGCGAAGCAGAAGTAAGCCATAAAGTGCTGTGAAGCAGGTCTCAAGTTCTCCCACTTTCTCTTCTCCTTCTTTGCTTCGGAGCTCTACGATATAAGGGAGGGTAGAGTAGAAACAGGAAGTGTAGATGGCATCCTGTCCTTGTTTGAGCAAGTGAAGATGCAGGTCGGTCAGATCGATCAGTACGTTCTGAGTAATCTGCAGATGGCCAGATTCTCTTCGACCTTCTGTTAGTAGCATATCGCGTAGCTGGAGATACCATTGCCGTGTCTGCTCCAGTTGAGATTCCGTTATACCTTCCAGCGCCCGGAATCTGCCAACTAATAATTGATCGATCTGCTGATCATCGAGCTGACATGCACGAAGCAAGTCTTCGACCTGCCACATATATAATAGGTATTCAGCGATATTCTCCTGTTTCTTCTGTTGTGCAATGAGCATATTCTGCTATTTTTATTTGCGATGTGCTTTCTCAATCTCGTGAATCTGCTTGAGCGCAGAGCACATCTTGTCGATGATCTTGTTGTCACCTGTGTCGAGCGTGATGTATCCTTTGAAAAGACCTTCCTTGCACTCGAGGTGGATGGTGACAATGT
>JAZUIL010000113.1:0-32290 GCA_045642245.1 Bacteroidales bacterium | reverse complement strand
GCGAGCCTTATAACCCATAGCCAAGTACATGTCGCAGAGGCTGAGCGCCAGCTGACGGCAGTTGACACCTTTACCCGTCGCGCGGTTGTAGTTATAGATGTCAATAGCATCGAACTCGCAGATCGCCATGTTGCTGCCATTGTGGCGGATATTGTCATGCGCAAAGTGCAGGAGGTTCTTGATATGGGTCAATTCATCGTCCTTGCCAGGGATCGTATCGAGCTGGAAGTACTCACGTACACGCTTGAGGTTCTGATCGTCCATCGACTGGTACTCGAAGGTCGGGATCTCCGTCTGGTCAGCGAAGTCATACGCGTTGCTTTTCTTCAAGAGACCGAGCTTTGTCTGCTCCTTGACCTTCTGCAACAACTGCTGGAATTTCTTGTCTTTGCGGAGTGAATCGAGGTCCGAATCAGTCAGGATGTGATTATAGTTATCATAACCATTAGCCACCGACTGCTCCAAGGCTTCGAGCGCCTTCTTCTTCTGTCCAGTCAAGGCGTAGCAGCAAGCCAGGTCGTACTGATACATGCTTTTCTGCTCGATCATTGCAGCTTTGGGTACGTTGTTCGCTGGATCTTCACAGATGGTCGTTGTGTCCACCAGCAGGATCAGGTCGTTCAATTGTGCAATACTTTCGTCGTAATGACCCGAGTATAACTTCTCACGCATGAGATTTTCTTTCTCCATCATCTGCTCAATGAACAGATCTCTGCGACTCTTATTCTGAGCAAACAGGCAGCTACTGCTGATTATCGCAAGTGCTAATACAAATAAAATCTTTTTCATAGTTAATGAGTTTGTGAAAAAATATCTTGTTTTTTTTCACTTGTCATGTTGAGCAAAGCGAAACATCTCACACGTAGCAGTATCAATTAATTACGGGATCCTTCGTTTCACTCAGGATGACATGCAAAAAATACCAAGTTATTTTTTGCATTCAAATATATCTTCTTACCTTATTCTTATAATCAATGTATTCTGCGCCAAACGCTTTCTCCAGAAAGGCTTCCTCATTCTTAATCTGCTTATGGAAGAGCCACGCTGTGAAAGCTGCTGCACAAGCATGCCAAGCGTTAGGGAAAGCGATGACGATACCGAGGTACATGAGGTCAAAGCCTACGAAAGCGGGATTACGGCTGATGCTATAGATGCCCGAGGTTACGAGCGATGTCTCTTTCTTTTCTGGAATTCCCGCGCGCCAGTTACTTTTCATCGTCAACATACCTGCCAAGAAGAAGAGAACGCCGAGCGCTGCGATCCCGACTCCCGTCCACTGCAGCCAGGCAGGAAGCGTCATGAGGTTCCATCGGATGCTGAGGATCTCCACCGCTGGCATGGTGAAGGTTGACACTTTGAGCAACATCTCTAGCTTCTTCTGACTCTCTGGTTTATTGCCTTTGCCTAGGATCATCGTATCAATACCCTGTCGGCGCTGGCTGAGCAGCTTTGTAAAATAAGCAATGTAAAATATTGCCATCACAGCAAGGGTGGTCATTTGTATTGAGTCGAAATCTTTCATATCATTATTTGATTATTAATGGTGAATTTTTGATTTGATGGTGCAAAGATAGGGATTTCCGGCTAAATGACCAAAGTTTGACAACGTTGTCAAGAATTATTAATTTAAAACGGCCTTTATTTATACACTTGCTCATCAAGCGGAGAGTAGCATCCCCATTCAAAAGCGTACTGTTCGAACTTTGGGTTGACAATAAACTTGAGAAGAAGGCCAGAGAGCAACTGTCGGACGAGCCATGGATAACGCTCCACACCGGTAAATTTACGTGCTGCGGGAATCTGGAAATTGCCATTCCATGCATATGATTGACCCATTTCGATGTAGGATTTCGTCATCTTTTCAACCTCCTTGTTACTGAACAAGCGAAGCATGAAACTACCGCCTTTGATCAGGCAGCCTCCATAGACACATCCTAATTGAGCGGTGATGGATTTCAAGAGTTTTTCACAAAGGCGGAATTGATATCCTTCATCAAAACCTCCATGCAAGATGAAAGAAAGCTCGGTATGAAAATGACGTTGTGTGGGTAAAGTGTCTAAGAACTCGAGCATGAGGCTTGGAATACTCTCCACATACATCGGCAAGGCGAAGATAATCTTTTCGTTCATGATGTAGGCTTCTCGTGCCGCATTCCATTCGTTACGGCTTGACAGAGAATAGAGTTCGTAGGTGTTACCTTCGGTCGTAAATCCTTTGATGAAGGCCTGGAGAATCTTGTCGGTATTACTATACTGACGTGTACGAGGACTTCCGTTGATAATGATTACATGCATGATGTCATCTCCTTTCTTGCTTGATCCATAGAAATTGCACCTAAAGACTTGCCACCGAGGTTCATGGCACAGCGTATACTCCATTCCTGCAGCAACTCCTGATCACCGTTACCTTGATAGATAACACCTACATTTAATGCATGATAGCGGAGCTGATGACGCATCCAGCCGTCGCGGAACTCAATGTACATATTGAGCATCGGCATGATACGATCCATCACACGCTTGCCACGATAATCGAGGAATCCGAACTTGGTGTTTGTGATGAGCCAGAGATTTTCTGCCGTTACTAACTGACGGACGATCTGCTTATAGTCGTCATTGATGCTGCAGATACCTGGCGTCTTAAGCCAGCATTGATTGCAACCGATACAGTGCGATATCCTCATACCGGATGTATTGATAATCTTCACCTGCTGATCTTTATCTGCAAGTGAAGATTCTATCTGATTTAGTGGAATATCAGTTTCTAATGTATTTAGTACGATAGTCATTTTCTTATCATTATTTTGGCAGATTCCAGCGCTTGAGAGTTGGGAAGAACTTGAGCAATTCCTGCTTGTATTCGCAGGCAGTAAGGTTCTGACCCGTATGCTTGTTGAATTCTTCTACAAACTGTGAGCAATGTTCAGCCATCTGCTCCATGGTAAAATCGCCGGTGAAGGCGCCATCTTTATAGCAATAGATACAATACTCGTGATTCTTGCTGCCGTCGGCATTGGTGCCGAGGATATCTTCAGTGAGCGGCATACCGCAGCTCTGACAAAATTTCATTTCCATAATTGGTTTCTTTAAATAATAATAGTTAGGGTTTAATAAATAAGACTTGCAAAGATAAAGATTATGAAAGGTCAAGGTTTGTAAAAAATGGACATAAACGCGCTTTCACCCATTTTTATTATCAAATTGGGTGAAATTACTATCTATAGCATGCTGTCTGACAGGTCGCGAAGTTCTGTAAGTCGGTCAATAATCTTATTCGGGGAATTTCCTGATATCTTTAAGAAGTCATGGGTCATATGCGAAAAGTCGTAGTACCCGTGTCTCCAGGCTATTTCAGTCACGGAATACTTTTCATCTATATTCTGTCGACTTTGTTCGGGACAAATGACAAGGGACGATTTCAGCAGATGAAGTCCCATTAGTGCTTTTTGAAAGCGTATGATTCGTAGGTAGTTTTTAGGCGAGAAACCTGTAAAATCGCTAAACACACGAGAGAACTGACGTGGCGATAGACAAGCAAACTCAGCCATTTGATTGACTGTTATCTGATTGAAAAGTATCTGACTCTTCTGTAAGACGTGCTCAATTCGTCTCAGGTTATATGCATCAAATTTCATGCGAGACAGACGTTTTAGAAAGAAATTGTCGAGCAACGGGATGCATTCTTTAGGATCAGCTACTTCCATAATCAGTTCTTCAAGCTGTATTAGCTCTGCATCTTCAATATCTCGCAACGGTACACCTGTCCCTTTCAGTTCAGAAATCGGTAGATCAAAGAATAATCGGGCTCCGAAAGGCTCAAAATCAACGGCAATCATTTCTACACCGATGGTTTTTACGTCTAGAAATGTATTATATATACCTTGCAAAACCGCGTATTCACTGCGATTGCTTCCTTTATCATCTACGAAATTCGCTGGTCGTTTGAGGAAGAATGCTAAGCCTACGCATCCATTGGGCACTACACGCTGACAATAGTTAAGCATGCTATCATCCCTGATATAAAAATATCTGCGGATGAAAGGCCTCAAGCGCACGTCTGGTTGAATGTCGTAGTTTAGCATGTCGCAAAATTACGAAAATTTTTCTAGTATCTTATGTAAAAATCGGACATAATGTTTCCCGGTGTATATTTTTGGCCTTTGAAAGCTTCTTATTCTACGTTCTCAAGCATCACTTTTTTCTTCATCTGGCTGCTGTAGCTCGAACTGAAAGCCTCTGTCATCTTGGTGCCGAACTCCAGAATATCTGAAGGAGAATGGCCACACAACTGATGGAAATCGTTGGTCATGTGCGAAAGGTCACAGTAGCCACATTGCCAGGCAATTTCGGACAAGGAAACTTTGCCGGCCGACTTTTGTAGTTCCAACATCGCTTTATTAAATCGGAGTAGGCGTAGATAGGTTTTAGGTCCCATCCCCACATATTTATTAAATACGCGTGTAAACTGCTTTTGTCCGAGACAGGCCGTGGAGGCAAGATCGGCAGTAGAGAGAGACTCGAAGTCTTTGATGGCCGAAGGCGCCCCCTCGGGTGGAACAATCTCACTGAAGACAGTAGAGAGACGCTCTATATTACGTTCGTCGATCGGAACCTCGCTCAGTCGCTGACAGAAGAAATCATCAAGAAGTCTCACATGTTCGTCCTTGTCCTGACAGGCATGTATCTGCTCGCTTATTGTGATGAATGCTTGATCTTCGGTTGCTTCTGGTGAGAGATGGATCTCCTCTGTATCGATGTTTGGGAAGAAAAGACGTGCGCAGAAAGGGACAAATTCCACGCCAAGTATGATGAAGGTCCCAGCTTCGGAATGGATATCCATGCAGCCGATGTCGTGACGGTTGAGAGCGGTGCAGAAAAGCTGTTCTCCATCGTCTATCTTGACTTCTTGGGAGAGATAGAAATGTAGACTTGCAGCACCATTGGAATAGATGTGCTGCGTTCCAGGTGCAGTGCATTGAGCAGTAAGCAACCAATAGTTGCGGATGAAAGGACGTAAGCTTTCATGACAAGGTATAGGTTCGAATTGCATATTAGAAATACTTATATTATTTTTGATGGTGCAAATATAAAGTTTTTTATTGAACATTCAAAACTTTGGCAACATTGTCAATGAAAATTCCTCTTGTCATCTCGACAAGAGGAATGATGATACAACTCCTTCTATTCGTTAGAATAAAGTTCTGTATATTCGTAGGTGTTACCTAATATTTCGAGGCAACGTTCCAGATCAGTACGACGGATTACAACCGTTCCTCGGCAGTCATTTGGATGGAAAGAGAGGGTTTCGGCATCCTTCAGGTTGGCGTCAAGGAAGAGAATGACATGATGTTCTTCATCATTGATCAGCCCGAATGGAGAGACACTGCCAGGTTCGAGACCTAGGTATCGCATCATACGTTCGGGAGAAGCGAAACTGAGTTTGCCAGGAGAATTGAAGCCGGCAGACATGAGACGTTCCTTCAGTCGATGCTCCATATCATGGATGTCCATGTCATGGCCGCAGTGAAAACACACGAGATAGTGTTGGTTGCCTTTATGATTGCGGAAAAACAGGTTTTTGCAATGGATACTTCCATCGTCTTTCCACCATCGCTTGGCTTCTTCTATAGTCTTTCCCTCAGGATGGCTGTAGCAGGAAAAGGGTATCTCATGTTCGGTGAGCCATGAAAGAACTTTGTCGGCTCGCTCACTGATTGATTCGTTGTTCATGAATGTTCAGAATTTTTGAATTCTTATTTTGCAGCTCTGCTTCTTTCCAATTCCTGAAGATTTTCCATCTTTTTCTTTTCGAGGAATTCATAGACACCGCAAAGATGTTCGCGTACTTTACCTTCTCCGAACTCATAAACTTTCTCGACAAGGCCATCGAGGAAGTCACGGTCGTGGCTTACTACGATGAGAGTACCATCATAATCCTTGAGCGCCTGCTTGAGGATATCCTTGGTCTTCATATCAAGATGATTGGTCGGCTCGTCGAGGATGAGAAGGTTGACAGGTTCAAGCAGGAGCTTGACCATACAAAGGCGGACACGCTCTCCACCCGAAAGGACTTTGACTTTCTTCTGTGTGTCTTCGCCACCGAACATAAATGCGCCGAGCAAGTCAGAGATCTTCTTGCGGATTTCTCCGACGGCGATGTCATCGATGGTCTGATAGACAGTCGCTTCCTCATCGAGCAATGAAGCAGAATTCTGAGCAAAATAGCCAATTTGTACGTTGTGACCAACGGTAAGTTCTCCGGTGTGTCGGATCTCGTTCATGATAGCTTTTACCATGGTAGACTTGCCTTCGCCATTCTTGCCGACAAAAGCAATCTTCTGACCACGTTCGATCATGAAGGTGGCGTTATGGAAGATACAATCTTCTTCGGTCAATGGATTGGTATAGCCGGCTCCCATGCTGTCGGCAATGACAGGATAGGTGCCACTGCGAGGAGATGGTGGGAACTTGAGGCGAAGAGCAGATGTGTCTTCTTCGTCAACTTCCACAAGTTCAAGTTTCTCGAGCCACTTTACCTTACTCTGCACCTGATAGGTCTTTGAATAAGTACCCTTGAAACGCTCGATGAACTCCTTAGCTTCGGCAATCTGTTTCTGCTGGTCATCATACTGTTTCTGCTGCTGTTCACGACGCTCTTTACGCAATTCGAGATAGTGGCTGTATTTTGCTTTATAGTCGTAGATGCGTCCAAGAGTCACTTCGATGGTACGAGTGGTGATGGAATCAACAAACTTGCGGTCGTGAGAAATGAGGACTACGGCCATCGGAGAGTTGATGATGAATTCTTCCAGCCAGCCGATAGATTCGATGTCAAGATGGTTGGTCGGCTCGTCGAGCAGAAGGACATCCGGACTTTGCAGCAGGAGTTTGGCCAATTCGATACGCATACGCCAACCTCCGCTGAATTCCGAAGTCTGTCGGTTGAAGTCGGTACGTTTGAACCCGAGGCCCAAAAGCGCCTTCTCCACGTCTTCCTCAAAATGGGTCATGTCGATGGCGTAGAACTTCTCGCTCATGGCTGTAACCTTCTCGATGAGCTGCATATAGTCCTCGCTCTCGTAGTCAGTTCGGGTAGCCAGTTCGTTGTTGAGAGCATCAATCTGCGCTTCCATTTCATGCAGATGTGAGAACGCCTGACAAGCCTCTTCGAAAACAGTTCGACCGTCTTCGGTCATCAGATGCTGAGGCAAATAGCAGATGGTACAATCTTTCGGAGCTGATACACTGCCACGTGTGGCCTGACGTACTCCTGCCAGGATTTTGAGCAGCGTACTTTTGCCTGCTCCATTCTTTCCCATCAGTGCGATGCGGTCTCTTTCATTGATCACGAATGACACATCTTTAAAGAGGGTTGTGCCACCAAATTCTACGGTCAATCCGTCTACACTTACCATATAGTTTGTCTGTTTTTCTTGCTTTAATAATTACTGGTTTTCAATCATTTTATTGAAAAACGGTGCAAAGATAAGAAAAAAAATCGAAATAAGGGAATTTTTATCGAAAACATGTCCCGATATTTTGTTCTACAATCCTTTTTTACTACCTTTGCGCCCGAATTTATATATGATATACAATCCTATGAATCGATTTATATTGTGGTTTTATCTGAGTGCCTCGATGCTAGGTCTTTTCTGTGCTTGCGGTTCAGGCGGCAAGGATGGAGATGACGGTCGCGCCTATTGGATCAAGGGAACAGTTTCGCTTGATAGCGCTTGGGTAAACAATGACAAGCTGGTACTCTTTTCTGACAATCACCGTGCACTGCAGCAGGATACAATCTATCTGGCCAAGGACGGCACTTTCGAATTCGAAGGTCATACCAACGGATTAGATGAGTTATATCTGTGTGGCGAGAAAGGAGAGCTTTGTCGCTTCTATGCTTCTGGAGACATGGAGGTCAATCTCTCTGTCATTGCCACAGAAACAGAGGGCGTCAAGGTGCAGTACCTCGGCCAGCAAGGAGACACGATCAATGGTTGGCTGGAATCGAAAAAGGCGTTGTTCGATGGCAAGACAGGTAACAAATGTCGAGAGTTGATGGATTCTTTGATTCAGGAGAATCCGAATGATCTGCGTATGACGATCCTTCTTCGTGATAAGATTGGTCAGATCAAAGACTCTTTATACATCCGACAGAGCCTGGGAAGTATCAAGGATGAGGCCAAGCCAGATTGGATGAAGAAGTCGATTGACCTTACTTTGAGTGCGATGGGATCTGGAAAGAATAATAATATCTCCAGACGTTTGCTCGCTCCTTCTTTTGAACTTTCTGACACGATCATTGATCTTAATTCCAGCCGTTCTGACTACTTGCTTGTCTACTTCTGGGCAGATTATAGCAGACCTTCGATTGATTCACTTAGATCCATTGCTCACATGATGGCAAAGGATTATGACCACAAGCGTGTGACTTTCTTGTCTTGCTGTCTGCATGCAGAGGACAGTGCGATGTGGCGTATCCGTACAAACTTCATCGACGGAAAACACACTTGGGTCAAAGGCGGTTTCAGTGATATGCGTATGAGAGCATGGGATATTCAGGAAGTCCCAACGATTATACTCATGGATATGTATTGCAACCAGACACAACGTAATATCTGGGGAGGAGAACTTCGTAGAGCGTTGGATCGTATTCCGAACCGTGTAGGTTATCAAAAGAAATAAACAAGCTTTAGTCTTTTGATTACCGAAAAAAACTAATTAGCATCCCCTTATCTAATGGTTGTTAAAACTATTGCTGCTGCTTTGCAGGGCATCAATGCCACAGTCGTGCATTGTGAAACCGTGACTGCACCTGGTATCCGTATCATTATGATTGGCTTGCCAGATATGGCAGTCAAAGAGAGTCGCGATCGTATCGAGAGCGCTTTGCTCGAATCTGGAATGAAATTTCCACGCAAAGCAGTAACTATCAATCTTGCTCCTGCAGATGTCAGGAAGGAAGGTGCATTGTATGATGTCCCGATCGCGGTTGCGATACTGGCAGCGGACGAGAAAATCCCAGTCGACAAGCTTGATAAATATATGATGGTGGGAGAGCTCTCCCTCGATGGTGCGGTCAAACCTGTGAAGGGATGTCTTCCATTTGCTATCCTTGCTCGTGAAATGGGGTTGCAAGGTATCATTGTCCCCCGAGAGAATGGTATTGAGGCTGCTGTGGTTAATAACCTGGAGGTGCGTGTTGCTGATCATCTGCGCGATATCCTTGGTTTCTTGAAAGGAGAAAGCGAAATGGAGATTGTGCAGCTAGATACCCGTGAGATGTTCCGCAAAGCAGAGTGTCATTTCTCGTCGGATTTCTGTGACGTGAAGGGGCAGGATCAGGTTAAAAGGGCATTTGCCATTGCGGCTGCAGGTGGACATAATCTAATTATGGTAGGTCCTCCAGGTGCAGGTAAATCTATGATGGCAAAATGTCTGCCGTCTATCCTTCCTCCACTTTCATTGAGTGAAGCGCTTGAGACTACGAAGGTCCATTCTGTGGCAGGTTATCGGTCAGCAACAGGATTGGTGACTCAGCGACCTTTCAGATCTCCTCATCATACGGTTTCTTCTGTGGCACTGATTGGAGGTGGCACGAACCCGATGCCAGGTGAGGTTTCTATGGCTCATAACGGGGTTCTTTTTCTTGATGAGCTGACTGAGTTTTCAAAGTCTGTCCTGGAAGTTTTGCGCCAACCTCTGGAAGATCGACAGATTACAATTGCCCGTGCTAAGAACACGGTAACCTATCCTGCATCTGTCATGATGGTCGCGAGTATGAACCCTTGTCCGTGCGGATTTTATAACCATCCGACTAGGCCATGTGTCTGCTCGGAGGTTCAAGTCAGGAAGTATTTAGGGAAGGTTTCCGGGCCGCTTCTGGATCGTATCGACCTGCAGATAGAGATCGTTCCTTTGTCTTTCGACGAGGTTAGTCGGACGTATAAGTCTGAGAGTTCGGAAGAGATCAGGAAACGAGTCGTTGCGGCCCGACAGATTCAGGAGGTGAGATATAAGAATCATCCTTTGATTCATAGCAATTCGCAGATGACTCCTGCATTGATGCGAGAGTTCTGTGTCCTTGATGATAAGGCGATGACTTTGTTGAAGAAGGCCATGGAGAAGCTGGATCTCTCGGCTCGTGCTTATGATCGCATCCTGAGAGTGTCCCGCACCATTGCCGATTATGAGGGATGCGAGAATATTAATTCCTCTCATATTGCTGAGGCTATTTCGTATAGAAATCTGGATCGCAGTTCATGGGGACAGGGATGACAACAGACGGATAGTAATGGTTTTGTGTTATTCGGCATATTTTCTAAATATAAATTTTCATTCGTTATGAAATTATTTCATTACCTTATTCCAGTACTTGCATTGACATGTGCAGCATGTCAGCAGCAGACAAAACTGACTGATGGCCTTCTCGAAGTTGAAGGCGGTAAGATTCAGGGCTATCATGCAGATGGTCTGACGATTTTCAAGGGTATTCCTTTTGCAGCTCCACCGGTAGGTGATCTTCGTTGGAAGGCGCCTCAGCCTGTAGAGGCTTGGGATACGATTCTTCAGGCTACACAATATGCAGCAGGTCCTATTCAGGGTGAACCTTCTCCAGAATATAGTGAGGATTGTCTTTATCTGAATGTCTGGACACCAGCAAAGTCGGCAGATGAAAAGCTGCCAGTTCTCGTCTGGATCTATGGCGGCGGTTTCGTATTTGGCAACACGGCTGATCCGAATTATGACTGTGAGGCTTTGGCTCGTTCGACCGATGGTTTGATCTTGGCAAGTATCAACTACCGTGTAGGTCAGTTGGGCTTCCTGACTTTGCCAGAACTTTCAGCCGAGAATCCAAATCACGTTTCAGGCAACTATGGATTGTTAGATCAGATTGCTGGTCTGGAGTGGTTGAAGCGAAATATTGAGAAATTCGGTGGTGATCCTAATCAGATTACGATCTTCGGAGAGTCGGCAGGCGGTATCTCTGTCAGCATGTTGTGTGCTTCACCTTTGTGTAAGGGTCTTATCCAGGGTGCTATTTCACAGAGTGGAGGTTCGTTCGGTCCTTCTCGTCCGGTGACTACCTATCCAGGAGAGAATATGATGACGCTGGAGAATGCAGAGAAGGTCGGTGTGCAAATCATGGAATCATTAGGAGCTACCTCGCTGGCAGAACTCCGTGCGATGGATGCTTCTAAGTTTGCTGCTCGTGGACTTGGCGGTGGCAGTTGGCCAGTTGTCGATGGTTATGTGATTCCAGATGACCAGTCAGTCCTCTATGCTGATGGCAAGTATAACGATATCCCTGTTCTGATCGGTTATAACTCGGACGAAGGTGCCAGCTTCCAGTTTGGTCCTAGCACTCCTGAGTACTATACACAGAGTACTCAGATGCGATTCGGTCCATATGCTGAGGCTTTGCTTGAGGCCTATCCTTACACTCCGGAAGATGGAGGCAAGCAGTCTCGTGACTTGATGCGAGATGCTGCTTTCGGATGGCAGACTTGGAATTGGGCTCGTCTGCAGAGCCAGACCGGTCAGTCAAAGGTATTCCTTTATTATTTTGACCAGCACCCTGAGTATCCGGAAGGAGATCAGAACTTCGGACATGGTTCATATCATGGTCAGGATGTAAATTTCGTATTCCAGCATATGGATAACTTCGAGCGTCCAGAGGTTGACCGTCCACTTTCTGTAGCTATGGGTAAGTATTGGACCAATTTCGCAAAGTACGGAGATCCGAATGGTGAAGGTCTCCCTGTTTGGCCAAACTTTACAAATGAGCAACCTCAGGCAATGCACCTTACTGGTCCAGAGCCATTTGCGGGTCCTGTTCCAAGCGAGAATGCATTGAATGTCCTTGATACTTATTTCACCTGGCGCCGTAGTCCTGAAGGAAAGGAGTGGGTAAAATAATCCTTAAGAGGACTGTTTATGAAATTGTGGCCTTTTATCATAGCTTTTGTCATGGTTTGTATTGCTGCTACCGGCAATACAAATCATGTCATTTCTGGTGGGTCACAACAAGATTCCATTGCGATAGACTCTGCTGCATTAATTCAGGAGGTAGATTCTTCTATGCATCTGAGTTTTGTGATAGCAGGAGACTTGATGCAACATGAAGCGCAGATTAAGGCGGCTTTACAGTCGGATGGAACCTATGACTATTCCGGATATTTTGACTTCGTAAAAGAAGATTTGTCGCAAGCCGACGTCGCTATTGCTAACCTCGAAGTGACGTTAGGAGGAAAACCCTATAAAGGCTATCCATGTTTCTCGGCTCCGGATGAATACCTCTCAGCAATCAAAGAGGCTGGTTTTGACTTGCTGTTGACGGCAAATAACCATAGTTGTGACCGACGGAAAAAGGGAATTCTCAGGACTATCGAGATGTGTGATTCTTTGGAGATGCCTCATGTCGGGACCTATGTAGATTCCTTAGCAAGAGCTGTACAATACCCTTATCTCCTTGAAAAAGGAGGTTTTAGGATTGCTATACTTGAGTTCACTTATGGCACGAACGGTATAACCATCCCTGCGCCTACGATTGTCAACCGCATGGATACTGCACAGATGGCACTCGATATCGAAAAGGCTAAATCCATGCATCCGGATCTGATTATCGCTTTCCCTCATTGGGGTATAGAATATGAGACTTTGCCACGAAAGAGCATGGTCAAAATGGCGCAATGGCTGATTGATCGAGGAGTGGATCATGTGATCGGTGGACATCCGCATGTGATTCAGCCGATCGAACTGCGGTATGATTCCTTGTCGCAGAAACAACATCTGGTGGCCTATTCTTTAGGAAACTTTGTTTCGGATCAGTCATCTTTGCCGAAATATGGTGGTATGATGCTGCGTTTCGAGTTGGAAAAGGAGGGACCGAACAGTCCTGCCCGAATAACCGACTGCAATTATAAACTGACGTTCGTTTCCCGTCCGGCATGGAGTCGCAAGAAGAATTATCGGGTTTATCCGGTATCAGTTCCTGACACATTATTAAATAATACAGAGCGAAAACTGCGTGATAACTACGTAAAGTTGGCTCGAGACTTATTTGAAAAGCATAATCTTAACGTGAATGAGCGTTATTGATGACAGAAGGTCCTATAAGAATTCTCTTAAGACCTTCTGCTATTTTAAATTTCAACATCCGGTACCCGATGTTGAAATTCTTGATCTGCAATATCAACACTTTGTACAATGTGTTGATATTTTACACTCATAAGGTTAACACTTGGTACCATGTGTTAACCTCATCGGTCGTGGCATCCTTGTCACGGTACCGTGGAAGATATGCGAAGGCGTGCAATTTCAACATTGCGTACGCGATGTTAAAATTCAAGGCTAAAATGCGAATCTCAATTGCAGCCATAGATCTTGCTGTGTATTTCCTTTGATTTCCTGCAATGCAGAGCTGATGGTGGCCTGATCCGCATAGTTCAAGAGAGCATATTTGAGATCAACATTGCAGAATGATCCTATTTTGAGGTTCGCAGTGAGGTTATATCTTACACCTTGTCCGTAAAGCATCGGGTATCCGAAGCCGTAAAGCAGGTTCTTCTCGTTGATATAGATGCGGCTGTTATAGTCATCTGTATCAAAATAGGCAGCTTGTGTTTCGATGTTGACGGCTATCTTCGAAGTTATAGAAGCTTTATATCCAAGTGCTTGCGCAATGGCAAAGCCATGAGATGTATCGTTGGCCTGGTTGATTCTTTTTCGGATTTGCGTTTTTAAGACGAAATGCTGATTGGGGTTAATCGTGACGATTCCATCTACGGAATGTCGCAGGTTTTCGATTTTTGACTTTACTTTATAGCCTAAAGACAGAGTGATTTTTGAACTGGAATAGATACCTCTGACCATCCCCTCATATCCATCTTTTGGCGTCTCTTTTGTCTGGTATTGCGGTTGACCGAAGCTGAACCAATCAACCATTCCTTGCAACTGCCAGTGTTTGGAAAGCGTGGCAGAGACATTGAGCGTCAGGCCTTGTTCGCCTTGCATTTCGCTATTTTCACCCAGGCTTAATCCATGAAGCTGACGATAATCGTTGCTGTAATAACGATAGATAAGAGCTGTCTCCCAGTTGTCATTCCAATGGGTTTGTAGAGACGTTAAGTTTGCAAATCCGAATTGATCATCTATGGCAAATTCTCCTTTTAAAATATTATGGTACGCGCGTATTTGGTAATCTGCGGCATACTGAGTGAGTCGTTGACCTCGGAAATAGTTCTGATTATGAGACATTTCTTTGCGGATATAAGGATATTGGAATTGTGTGTTCAGGGCATGAAGTCCAAATTCATACCAAGATCCACGCCAACCGATTCGCATGCCCATAACCATCTGCCAGCTCGCATCTTTGTGCGAGAGCTCATTGGTCGTACGATGCATGCCGTCAGTATATAGAGTTGTCAAAACCTGATCTTTTGACAGATTGCCATCGATCTGCAGCATCGAGAAATAAGGGAGAACATGCATATGATCTCCAATTCGGACATCAGCTGCGACACCTTGCATATAATTGGATTCTGCTGTTGAGGCAAAAGGTGAAAAGCGGTTGGTACGTTGAGTTATCTGCTGATGAAAATACTGCTTGCCTAAAGAGAATGACTGATTCATAGTCAATCCGTAACCGATCCTTAATTTATAATGTCCGATGATGGCATCTTCAAGCCTGATTTTGGGGCGATGGTGTATATCAGGCTGTAAGGCAGGCGATTGATACCTGACATAAGCATGCCAAGAGTCGAAATAGGGGAGTCTTCGTTGCCAGTCTTCGCCGGTATCTTTTTCCATACTGACTCCTGTCTGCCATCGGTTATTACTGCGCAGACGATAACGGATACTCTGGTGCCAGGGGTCTCCAAGATAGGTTTTGTTGGCTTGCTGTCTCTCTGCAGATTGATTCTTATAACCTTCTCGTGTGTTGAGACAGCGATTACTGCTAAGGATCAACTGTTGTTTTATAAGGTGTTTGGAATCAGCGATCGTGTCTGACCAAAGGACGAGTTCTGACAGTTCCTCAAGGAGTTCGTTGTAAGCGGCTTCTCCGAGATCTTCCACATCGACCAGATGCATAATCTGCTCCTGCCATGGGAAAACAGCGGTAGGGAGAGGGAGTTTTTGTTCTTCTTCCTGGCCAAAAAGGGAGAAGTGGAACCATGAAATACATAAAAATATATAAAGTATGGAGATTTTTTGCATGATTTGCGTTTTTTGAAGTATCTTTGCATCCTGAAAATGCTAGAAAATCTGTGAATGAATAGTTTTTTGTCTCATACTCATCTCGTAAAAGTAGTGCTATGTATAGTGCTTCTTGCTTTGTGTGGTGTAGGGGCAAAAGCTCAGATTATAAAGCATGAGGGTAGAGCATATGATCCGCATGAGTATCCGGCCGAGATCCATCTGATGTCTGGAGATACGATGGCGGTGATACAGTTGCGAAACATTTATTGCCTAAGCAGGAAGCGCTTTACGAGTGCAAGTCACGAGAAGAGTTACTGGCGTATGGTAAATGATGTGAAAAAGACGTTGCCAATAGCAAAAGACGCAAGACGGCTATTGGCAGAATCGCTCGTTGAAACGGAAAATTTGAATGAAAAAGAACAAAAATTGTATTATAAGAATCTCGAGAAAAAGCTGATGGCTCAGTACAAACCTCGGTTGAAGAAGTTGACTTATAGACAGGGAAAATTACTTGTTAGATTGATTGACCGAGAGTGTGACCGTCAGTCGTACACGCTGATTCGTGATTTTCTTGGCAAAAGAAGAGCTTTCTTCTGGAATATGTTTGGAAAGATGTTTGGCATCAGTCTGAAGGCTAAATGGGAACCTGATGGCAAAGACAAAGAACTGGAAGATATCTGTATCTTGGTAGAGCAAGGACTAGTTTAACCTGATAGGGGAAAATATAGATTTAGGGAGGAAGAGACCCAAAGCGGGTCTCTTTCGCCTTTTTTTATCCTTTGAATGAGTCGATATAACGTTCGTGTTTTTCTTTGAAAATATCATCAATGGTGATGAGAATGCCACTCTCTTCGACATCTCCGAATTCATCATTGATTGCTGTTCCGAACATTTTCATGGTCGGACTAAGTAACATATAAGCATTGACCAATGGAGGGATGTTATATCCCAAATGACGTACCTGGGTATTCAGGACCTTATAATCCTCCTGGAAATTGTCATTGCAGAATAACTGTTGCATGGCCGCAGTGTCAGTATGCGTCTCAAGTGGCTGGAATGGAGAGACTAACTGCTCTGGATCTGGGAACCATTTCTTGAGGAAATACAAGATCATATTACGGCCTTGCTGTGGATAGCTTGGGTACATTGTGAACTTGCCATAATAGTATTTTGCGCCTTCAAGGGTAACGGCTAAAGCTCCTAATCCATCCCAGAGGTTGTCAAGCGTGAAGAGGCTTCTGGCTCCTGATCGGCTGGATTGACGATCTACTACGACGAATGATCTGCCTAACTCAATCATCTTTGGCAGATAATCCTTACAGAATTTCTCGCTGTAGTGGAACATATGGCTTGTGGCAAGCTTTGGCTGGCCATTCTCATCAAATGCAATATCCGGACCGAAGATATAGCGGTATCCGCCTAAAATCTCTTCTGACTGAGGCTCCCAGACAATGAGCTGCATGTAAGGTTTGTCGAGGAGGTCAAAAGCATCGATGTCACAGTCGAGACCTGTGCCACCACCTGCCTCACGGAAGGCGATCTCACGCAGTCGGCCTACTTCGCGCATCAGGTTTGGACATGCCTTTCCATCAAAGATATAGAGGTCAGTGCCACCTTTGCGGGAGTGACGTAATAGTGTTGCTTTATCTGTAAGTTCCTGTTTAAGAAGTTCTCGACTTACTGGAGAAATGATTTCTTGTATCATTGTTATTCTTTTCTTCTCATTGATTGAGGGCGTAGCTCTGTTCACGTAGCCATTGAGCCCATTCTGTCGGGGTCTTGCTCTTGTCTGTAAATGTCTGCCAAGGAATCGGCTTGCCGATGGTTATTGTGAAAGTCTTTCCTTTCGCTGTCTTCATCATTTGCCAAGGAAGCAGGATGAGTCCGATGTTGAACTTCATGCCCAGTTTGCGTCTTAGCCATTCCAGACCATAAAAAGTCGTGGAATTGCGACCGTTGAAGTGCATTGGAATGACGTCGCGCTGGCTTTCTATGGCTTGAGTGATGACGGATTTCTTCCATTCGACATCCTGAATCTTGCCATCGATAAAGCGGCTGCAGAAGCCAGCAGGGAATGAAAGCAGCTGTGTCTCTTCGTCGTTATATGCCTGATCGATAGCCTCCATATCCTGACGTTTTTGTTTGCCAAGCGTGTTGACTGGCAGGAAAACCGGCTGAAGTCCAACGATATACATCAACATGTCATTGACAATAACCTTGAATTTCGGGTATTTGCGGCCTAAGACATTGATATAAGAGATGCCATCGAATGCGCCTAAAGGATGATTGCTGACAAAGACATATCTTCCAGTTTCGGGCAGATTCTCTGTACCACGTAGTACATATTTGACGTTGAGGCGCTCGCACATTCCTTGTGCAAAGTCAACACCCTCTTTATCCTTCAGGGCGATGATGGTTTCGTTCATTTCCTTCTGGCAAATCAGCCATGCGGCGAACTTGAATACCCATTTAGGCACTTTGGGATAATATTGAGGTACTTTTGCTTTAACTACAGCTTCTATATCCAGGGTCTTGGCTTCGTACATATTGCTCAAATGATTCTTTTCTGAGATTAATAAACTTTCTTGCCATTCACCCAAGTCCCCATAATCCGATGACTGAACGTCTGTCCTTCGAATGGACTCCAGCCACATTTTGACAGGATGTTGTCTCGAGTTACAGTTGTAGTTTCTTTATCAGATACCAATACAAGGTCAGCATAATTGCCGACAGCAATGGATCCACGTCCATTGAGACTGAATAGCTTAGCTGGATTGACAGCCATTAATCTTACAATGTCCTGAACCGAGAGAAATCCTTGCTTTGAAAGCTCTAACATCGCTAAAACACTATACTGGATGCTAGGCATACCGCTGGCTGCACGGAGAGATCCACCTTGTTTGTCGCTTAACAGATGTGGAGCATGATCTGTCGCAATCGTATCAATCTGGCCATTGGTCAAAGCCTTTCGCAAGGCCTCTCGGTCCTGGATGCGTTTGATGGCAGGATTGCATTTGATGCGAGTGCCGAGAGTTGCGTAGTCTTCCTGTGAAAACCATAAATGTGCAACACAAACCTCTGCGGAGATATTCTTTGCATTAGTTGCTGCGATGAATGCAAGTTCCTCGGCGGTTGTCAGGTGGCAGACGTGGAGTTGTGCACCGGTCTCTTGTGCCAGATTGACAGCCATACGGGTGGTGTCCATGCATGCTTCAACATCTCGGATCTTTGGATGGAAGCTGATAGGCAGATCGTTAAGCTCTCGATTACCTGTCAAAGCCTGCTCTGCAAGCAGATACTTTTCTCGATTGCGACGGATGATGTCCTCACTCTCGCTATGGATGCCGATGATACGTTGTGTATTACCAAATAGCTGACGAAGCTTTGAAGCATCGTTCATCAGCATACCACCCGTAGAACTTCCGAGAAAGACCTTAAAACCACAGATGTCGTTATAGTGTGAAGAGGATGGCTGACCATAATCCTGCAAAGCCTGCTCAATGTTATCGCTGGTAATGCCATACCAAATGCCGTAGTTGACAACACTTTTTTCTTTGAACAATCGGTGCTTTTCAGCTAAAGATTCTGGTGTGGTCGTGGTAGGATTAACATTCGGCATGTCAAGGACATATGTAACACCTCCAGCCGCAGCTGCACGACTTTCGCTGGCAATATCAGCTTTTTGTGTTAATCCTGGCTCACGGAAATGGACATGCGCATCGATTGCACCAGGAAGCAATAACTGTCCTTGTCCGTCGATTATTTCATCTGCTTCAATATCGTTTGTCGCTGAATCATGGGCTATTATCTGCAGGATTTTGCCCCCTTGCTCAAAGAGGACAGATCCGTTGATAATAGTATCTGACTGACAGATACGAACGTTGGAGATTAAAGTCTTGGGTAGGTGCGCGTCCATGAGCTGGTCTTTAGTTTAATGACACCGAATACTGCCTCGCTGAAAATGCCTCCGCTCATCTTGCTTGTGCCAAGGACACGATTGGTAAAGATAATCGGCACTTCGATAATCTTTGCACCCATCATCATTGCAGTAAATTTCATCTCAATCTGGAATGCATAGCCCTTGAACTTGATATTGTCAAGCTCCATCTTCTCAAGAAGTCGACGAGTATAGCAAACAAAACCTGCTGTAGAGTCATGTACCTGCATGCCAGTGACAATACGGACATATACAGAAGCATAATATGACATTAGGACACGTCCTATTGGCCAATTGACAACATTGACACCAGAGACATAACGGGAACCGATGGCCAGATCTGCACCATCGTTACGGCAGGCAGAAAGGAGTCGGATGAGGTCGTTAGGGTTATGACTGAAATCGGCATCCATCTCGAAAGTATAGTCATATCCATGCTCAAGGCTCCATTTGAATCCTGTAATATATGCAGTTCCAAGACCCAGTTTGCCTTTTCTTTCAATCAGATGTAATTCTTCCGGGTATTCGTTCTGCAAAGTCTTTACAATCTGTGCGGTGCCGTCAGGTGAGCCGTCGTCAATCACAAGGATGTGAAAAGGCTCACTAAGTCCAAAGACATAGCGAATAATATTTTCTATATTTTCTTTCTCGTTGTAGGTTGGGATAATTACCAGACAACGATCCTGTTCCGTATTTTGGATGCTCATATGTATAATTATTGCGCGCAAAGATAGTTATTTTTTAGGAAATGAGTGCAAAATGAGTATTATTTTTCCCTAATTCTCACTTTTCTTTGATGAAACCGAGGTTTTTCGAGAAAAAGTGACTACTTTTGTGCTCATTTATTTCTAAAAATGTATCAGTTTTTGAAAGCGGCAATGAAAAAATATTCCCTTTTTCTTTTTTGTATTATTCTTTCTGCCTATTCTGTTTCTCTTTTTGCGATAACTAAAAAAGAGGCTCAGAATTTGGTCGAAACCCATCAATATGACGAGGCGATTGTAGCGTTGCGATCTCTTATGAAACAATCAGCTTACGCAAAGGACGTAGATTGTAATAAGCTGTTGGGTCAGTCTCTTTGTCTGACAGGTCGTTATAAGGAGGCTTTATCTCCATTGGAAACAGCTGTTCGTCTGAATCGTCGCTCTGGTGCTCAGTGGTATTTAGCAATTACGCGTCAGCATTTGTATGATTTTGAAGGTGCATTAGAGGCAATTGAGGCTTATCGTCCAGTCTTAAAATCAGATTATTGGATTGACCGAGCTGATAGCTTAGAGGCTGAATGCCAGCAGGGATTACGTGCATTGAACCATATTCAGGATGTCGAAATTATCGATAGTCTTTTTGTTTATAAACCATCATTCTTTAGCTATTACAATTTAGGTCCAGAATCTGGTCGATTGATGCATAATGATGAGAGTGGCATTTTCTTTGAAAGTCAGGCTGCGGATTATCGTATCTTTGCTGAAGATGGTAGTTTATTCGAGAGTTATAAAATACGCGATAATTGGGAAGATAAACATCTGCTGAAAGGTGTCGGGTCGGAGGATTTCGAAATCATAACTCCTTTTATGCGTACGGATGGCGAAACGCTATATTTTGCGTGTGATAGTACGCCAGGAATCGGTGGTCTTGACATTTATAAGACTCGATTTAACGCTGAGGAAGGAGAGTTCTATCAGCCGGAGCGATTGGGAATGCCATTCAATTCACCTTTTGACGATTATATGTTGGCAATAGATGAATCTCATCAGGTCGGTTGGTGGGCAACGGACCGAGGAGATGATCCAGAGCATGTACTTATATATATATTTAAACTGAGTGATGAACCAGAATACCTCGATGAACCGTCCGTTGAACGTGCTCGTGTAGATCGTATCGCAGATTCCTGGAAACAAGAAGAAGGTTATGATGACTTGATGACTGCTATATTGTCCGCAGAAAAGCAGGATGCTCCGACAGAAAAGTCAAGAATTATCATTAATAATCAGGTTGTTTATAATTCTAAGGAGCAATTCCATAATTCGGAAGCGAAATCCTGGTTTGAGCAGAATTTGCAAACAAAACAACTGATTGCCGAAAATGAGCAGAAATTGGAAATACTTCGTAAGGAATATGCGCAAGCTTCGAAAACTCAAAAACAGAAATTGTCAGCTCAGATACATCGAATAGAGGAGGAATTAGTTTCATTTTATCGTCAAGTATTGCAGGTAGAAAAGAAATATCGTGTTCTTGAATCGCAACAATGATCGATAAAGTGTTGAAAAGTCAAGTTATCAACACTCTTTCTTCGTGATTAAAGTGCAAAAAAATGTCTGCATTTTGGTGCATATGGTCAATATGAGTGCCATATTTTGATTTTTTTTGGCAATATTTGTTAAAAAATATTAAATGGCCTTAGAACTTTGTTCGTAATAAAAAAAAAGACTGTATATTTGCACCCAAAATAGGTATAATTGTGTGCCTATGTGTAGGTAAATGTGGTGTCCCTACATATATACATATTTAAAAATGTAACAAAAATTCTAAACAATATTATTAATTTCATTATGAAAAGAAAGTTTTATTTACTTGCTCTCGTCTGCGCAGTTGCAGGCACGAGTGTGATTTCGTCTTGTAAGGATACAGACGAGGATCTCTACACTGATCTCAAGAATCAGCTTGCTCAGAGTGATAAGAACTATCAGGAACTTAAGAAGGCAATTGATGAGCTTAAGTCTGGTATTTTGAATGGTAAGGATGGCGTTGACGGCAAGGATGGCGTTGATGGTGTTGACGGCAAGGATGGCGTTGATGGTGTTGACGGCAAGGATGGCGCTAGCGCTTATCAAATTTGGAAGGATACAAATGAAGGTGGTGTAGATCTTGATGAAGATGGCGAAATCACCGAGAAGGATTTCTTCCTCTCTTTGAAGGGTGAAAATGGTAAGGATGGCGTTGACGGCAAGGATGGCAAGGATGGCTCTATTGATGATCTCTTGGAGGCTATGAAGGTTTATGAAACCAAGGATGAGCACCAGGCAGATAAGGAGTATCTTGAGGGTCTTATTGAGACTTTGAAGAAGGATGCTTTGGCTCTTCGCGTTTCAAGCGTTTCTGTTGAAGAGGTTGTTAATCCTGCATTTGGAACATTTGCTCTTCCAATGGGTATTCAGAATAATCTTTTGTTTGGATATTATAGCTTGGTGAATGAGACTTTGGAATTCCCTAATTTCGCTCAGGCTCCAGGTGTTGACTTCTATACTCTCTCAAATGGAGAGCTCCCAAAAGAGGTTAATTTGGTAGATGGTCTTCCTGTTTCCGTAGGTAAGATTTATATGACAGTTAACCCTACAAATGTAGATTATACAGGTATTCGTCCAAAACTTGTTACTACATCAGGAGAGCAGAAGGGTGTTGAGCTTTCTCCACTTCAGTCTTCTAATACTAATTTGATGTTTGGCATTGATTATAATGGTACACGTGCGGCTTCTAATGGCTTATATGTAGCAGAAGCAACTGTAAATAATCTTAGCGCTGTAACTCAGATTAAGTTGAATGCTAAGGAGAACTATGAGACCGTAAAGGCTGCTTTGAAGGGTAATGGCGCTGAGCATTTTATTAATGCAACCGCTATTGTCGAAGTTATTTATAATCTTGTTCATAATGTTTTGGAGAAGCAGCAGGTTCAGATCAAGAACAATGGCGCGACTGTTAAGTCTGCAGCATCTCTTGGTGCAACTGTGGTAAATCCTGTTGGCTTCCAGACAATGCAGCAGGTTGATCAGGTAGCTGCTTCTACTTATCATGCTCTTAAGGATAAGGCAATGAACATTGCTTCAGATAAGCTTTCTGGAACTACAATTGCTGATAAGTTGAAGGCGCTCGCAGGTCTTAAGGAGACAAAGGTTGCTATTGGTGCACTTTTTGCTGCAGCACATAAGACAATTAATAGTGTATACGTTTCTTCTCTCCCATTTATCTTGGCTGAGTCGAATGACAATGTGTTTATTTTGGGCCAGGATCCAGCAGAGCCAAAGTTCGTTGGTAATAATTGCATCCTTCATCTTACCTCATTGAATGCTGAGTTGCTTGTTCCATTTGCATTTAAGCATGTTGTTGTAACAGAGGTAACAGGTCTTTCGGCAGAGGAGAATATTGCTGCACGCGACGAAGCTAATGCTTCTAGCTGTATGAATGAGGTTCTTGGTAAGGGATCTACAGGCGATTATTGCTTTGCTCTTAACAACCTTAAGTCTGGCGCTACTTATACTATCGTATATTCTGCAATGGACTATGCAGGTGAGGTTCGCGCACAGAAGTTCTATTTCACTGTGTATTAATTTGAATTCGCTTAAATTCGTACAATTATGAATTTCAAGAAAATATTATTCTCAACTCTTCTTGCTGCAGGTTGCTTTGTTGCAACTGCGCAGCAGGAAGTGAAGACAGAAAATGTCTTCAAGCCACACTGGTATATTCAGGGCCAGGTAGGTTTCCAGCATACCTTGGGTGAGATTGATTGGAGTGATCTTAACTCTTTTAATGCACAGGTAGGTGTTGGTTATCAGTTCTCAAAACTTTGGGGTGCACGTCTTTCTGTTAATGGATTCCAGAGCAAAGCTGGTGCTAATTTCTCTGAGTTAGATGCTGTTGTTTCTGGTTATCAGAAAGGTAAGGATTATGCATGGAGCTGGAATTATCTTGCACCTTCTTTGGATTTGACCTTTAACTTGACCCATGCTCTTCTTGGTTACAATCCTACTCGTAAGGTAGATTTTAGCATCTATGGTGGTATTGGTGCTAACTTTGCTTGGGGTAATGATGATGCTGTAGCTGCTGCTGCTGATTACAAGAATGGTCGTACATTTACTTGGGATGCTTGGGATGACAACATGTCTGCTTTCGTCCTTCGTTGGGGTGCAAACCTTGATTATCGTATCAATGATAATGTAAGTCTTGGTCTTGAGGCTAGTTGGAATACAACATCTGATAAGTACAATAGTAAATTGACCAATAATAACGACTGGTATTTCAATACTCTTGCAGGTATTAAGTATAACTTTGGTAAGACTTATGAGGTTCGTACAACTGTTCTTGAGGCACCATGCACCAACACTGTAGAGTATGTACATGATACCACTTACGTAAATGTCGAGGTTCCAGTTGTAACTCGCGAGCCACTTCGTCGTGATATTTTCTTTGTCATCCGTGGCTCTAAGATTTCTAAGGCTGAGATGTCAAAGGTTGAAGACGTAGTTGCTTATCTTAACAAGTATCCTGAGGCTAAGGTTCAGGTAACTGGTTATGCAGATAAGAAGACAGGTAATCCAAGAATCAATGTAGGTTACGCACAGAAGCGTGCTGAGAAGGTTGTTGATACACTTGTTAATACTTATGGTATTTCACGCGATCGTATCATTGCTGATTCAAAGGGCGATACAGTTCAGCCTTTTGAGAAGAATGAGCTTAATCGTGTTGCAATTTGTATTGCAGAATAATCTAATTGGTTTTTAATATTTGGTCTTTCCTGTCTTTTATTGAGACAGGAATGACCTTTTTTGTTTTCTTTATATGAAAAAAGTTTACGCTTTTATCTTAGCTTTATCGTTTTGTTCCATTCTTTCTGCACAGGTAAAAAGTGGTTTTTATCGTGTTCAAAATGATGGCACGGGCACATTTGTATATATTTGTGATAATACAGGTAAGGCAGAACTTAAAGGAACTAACGTTATTCTCGATCTTGATGCAATCTATTTGAGAAAAGGATTGGAGAATGCAATTTCTGATCCGGGATCTGTTATTTATTTTGATCAAGTCGGTGGATCATATAATTTTCTCGCACAAGGAACAAGTTCCTATGACATCTGCCAACATTATCTTTCTCTAACAGAGAGAAATGGTTTATATGCCTTAGCTGCCGAAGAGAAGGGGGTTCGTATGTTTTTAACAGATAATGGAAATAATCCTCTTGCTCCAGGCTATGGAATTATCTCAAATGTAGAATCTGGACAAAAGTTTTGGAAAGTTTTGCCTGTTTCCTCAGATTCGGAAAATTTTTTTGGCGTAGCTCCTAAATTAAAATCAGGAAACAAGTATTATACTTCGTTTTTTGCTTCATTTGCTTTTAAACCGGTTTCTTCTTCTACAAAAATATATTATGTTAAGGAGTTTTCTGATGCAGCCGTCTTATTACAGGAAGTTTCCGGTAATGTTTCTTCTAAATCTCCGGTAATTATTGAAGGAACATCAAACTCAGCATCAGACAATAAGCTCGATTTATTATCAGAGGGATCTGCATTATCTGACAATAAACTGATTGGTGTTTATTTTGATACAAATAATAATGTTCCTCCATTGCGTTTTGTGAGAGCAAAAATTCATACTAATCAAACAGAAGTAAAGTCTGATTTCAGAGTATTAAGCGTTAATGATAAGGGAGAGTTAGTTTTTACTGTACCGACTACGGAAACTGTGCCAGCTAATTCCGCTTACCTTAAAGTCTCTAATTCGGCGAATAAGAATCTCGTAGTTTTTTTCAATAAATCTGATTATGATTCGTATACTTCAAATTCTATCGAAAATCTGATAGTTCCAGATGATGCAGAGAATGTGTATGATCTATTAGGTAAAAAAGTAATTAACAATAGAGGTTTGTCTGCTGGTATTTATATTATTGATGGTAAGAAGACGATAATTCGTTAATTATATTATGTTTAGGTGTAAACTATTTTTTATTGTAACCTTTTGTGCTATTTCCTTTTTAGGAGTAGCACAAGAGGCTATAGTTTTTAAAACGCCAAAAGCTCATTCAAAGATCGAACAAGAGCTTCCTACTAAAGAAAAAAAGATTTCAAACCCAAAGCATTCTTTCGATTTTATAAAAGCTCTTTCTACCCAAGACTACTTTAATCATCTAGAGATTGCTTCTTCTATTGGAACAACTGGATTCGGATTTGATCTTTCAACTCCGATAACGGAATATGCACAGTTGAGAGCAGGTTTTTCGATTATGCCTCGTTTTGAGATGACATCTCGTTTTCGTGTTCAAGTAGGCGACTCTCTTGATAGTAAATGGGATGCACAAGGGAATCGAGTTCAAACAAAATTTGATAAACTTTCTGGTTATCTTAAATCATTCACTGGGTATGAGGTAGATGATGAAGTAGAGATGCTATGTAAGCCAACTTATTATAATTTGAAGGTTTTGCTTGATTTATTCCCTTTTCGGAATAAACATTGGCATTTTACTTTTGGCTTTTATGCTGGTCCATCAGAAATTGCTCGTGCATATAATAAAACAGAAGAAATGCCATCATTACTTTCTGTCACAATCTGGAATACTCTTTACGATAAAGCATATAATATTGAACCTATTTATGATAATATTTATATGCCATCTGCTTTAGAGAACAAATTATTCTCATACGGAAAGATGGGTTTTCATGCAGGCGATTTTATTAAAGATACTAACGTAAATGGTAAGGATTATAAGGCAGGAGATCCTTATATGATGACTCCAGATGAGACGACAGGTATGGTTGAAGCAGTAATTAAGGTCAATCGTTTCAAGCCATATCTAGGATTTGGCTATGGTGGAGCAATTTCAAAGGATAAACTGACACAACTCTCATTTGATGCTGGTGTATTGTTCTGGGGAGGAACACCATCTATGATTACGCATGATGGAACTGATCTTATAAAAGATGTTGAGAATGTTTCTGGAAAAGTTGGTCGTTACGTTGATATAGCAAAGTTCTTCAAGGTTTTCCCAGTTATTGAGCTTCGCATTTCTCGTAGAATATTCTAATTTACTATCTGGTAAATGCCAAAGCCTATGAATGTTGCTCTATACGGAAACTCTAAGCCAGAGATTACCGAACAGATCAGGAAACTGGTAATGCAAATGTCAGGCGTCACCCTCGTTGAAGGTGGCGCTGATGTTGATATGGCATTAAGTATTGGAGGTGATGGTACTTTCCTTCGTACAGCGGCATCTATTGGAAGAAGTGGCGTTCCAATTCTCGGTATTAATGCAGGTCATCTCGGTTTTCTGGCAGATGTGCCATTGTCAGAAGTTGATGATGCATTAAAAACGATATTAATTGATAAGAACTATACCGTAGAACATCGATCACTATTACATCTGAATATTCTTGATTGTTCTCAACCCTATCAGCAGTATGCTTTGAATGAAATTGCTGTGTTGAAGCGAGATCAATCGAGTATGGTTTCAGTTTCTGTATATGTAGATGGTTGTTTCTTGAATCAATATGACGCAGATGGTTTAGCGATTGCAACTTCTACAGGATCAACGGCTTATGCCATGAGTGCTGGAGGTCCGATTCTTGAACCACAATCAAATTGCTGGGTCATTGTTCCTATTGCACCACATTCCCTTACGACTCGTCCGTTGGTTATTCGAGATAGTTGTGAGTTAGATATTGAGGTTGAGTCAAGGAATAATATCTATCTTGTGGCAACAGATGGAAAACCGGTGCATCTGACAACGCAATCAAAGTTGCATTTGAGCAAGGCGGATTATCAGATTGGTGTTGTTCGTCGACCAGATCATACATTCTACGATACGCTTAGAACCAAACTCATGTGGGGCCGTGATGGAAGATACTTATAAAACTATCATAGCTACGAGTGAAGGCCTTTATAAGGAGAAGATGAGTAAGTTCTATAGTTTTGCAGTACCTTGCAGAACGGCTCAGGAAGCTCTGGAGATTGTCAAGCTCTATCGGAATGAATACTGCGATGCTCGTCATTGCTGTTGGGCGTATATGCTTGGCCCAGAACGATTAGAATATCGTAGCAACGATGATGGGGAACCTTCGGGAACCGCTGGAAAGCCAATCTTAGGACAGATAAATAGTTTTGGCTTAACAAACCTTGTTGTTATTGTAATCCGTTATTTTGGTGGAATAAAGCTTGGAACAAGCGGATTGATTGAGGCCTATCGTATTGCTGCACAAGAAGCCCTTACGGTGGCCGAGACAGAAGAAAAACTCATAGAAGACGAATTGCAAGTCACTTTTGAGTATCCATTGATGGGCGAAGTGATGCGAATTGTCAAAGAAGAAGGTGCTACAGTTCTTGAACAGGACTTTCAGCTTAGTTGCCGCCTTCATTTAAGCCTTCGTAGAGGTCAGATGCCACATATGCGAGAGCGTTTTGAAAATCTTTATGGAGCAACACTCTTAGAAACTACTTAAATTATGCTTGGAACAATTGTAAATACCTGTACCATACTCATTGGTGGAGCTGTAGGTGCTACAGCACACCAGCTGGTCAAAGAGAAATACAGAAAGACTCTGTTTGATGCATTAGGATTAGCCTGTCTTGTATTAGGTGCAAATGCAGCTCTTCCGAACATGCAGAAAAGCGAATATCCTGTACTTTTTATTCTCTCACTTGCCATAGGATCAGTTTTTGGTTCTTGGGTAGATTTTGACGGCAAAATAAAACGATTTGAGGAAAAACGAAATCAAAAGCGAATTAGTAGTGGCAAACAGAAATCCGAATTGATGGAAGGTTTGACAACCGCATGCTTACTCTATTGTATTGGTACGTTCAGCATTGTAGGTCCAGTCCTTTCTTGTTTGTCTCCAAGTCATGGTTGGTCATTAAGTGAACCTGGAAATACATTCCTTTACACAAATGCAACCTTAGATTTGGTGACTTCTGCCGTTCTTTCAGCATCTTATGGGTGGGGAATGTTGCTTGCAGCACCAGTACTTTTCAGTTGGCAGAGTATGTTTTATTTGATTGCTTACTTTGGAAGTAGTGCAATCCCAGAGCCGATGCGTGTCGAACTGAATATTGTGGGTGGCGTATTGATCTTAAGCTCAGGATTATCAATTCTTGGAATTAAAGATTGCAAGACAATCAACCTTCTTCCATCATTATTAGTTCCAGTTATCTTCTACACAATCAAAGCATTGCTCTTTTAATGACGTAGAATCGAAAATATAATCCCCTCCTTTCTGCAATCATTTCAATTCGCAGAAAGGAGGGGATTCTTTATGTCGTTAATCATTTATTCAATGATTTCGCATTGTACACTTCCGATTCGTTTCAATCCGATGATTACTTTCAGTGGGCGATGTTCAGGAGTCTTTGATAACCATACTTTAAGAGGAGTACTTTCCTGTCCCTTAGTGGCAAAAGTAAGATATACAAGATGCGATGAATGGTTTTTGCCGTTACGCAATTCAATATTCTCGACACCTTTATATTCTACATTGATCCAATCCTTTTTCAATCCACTGAAACATGCAAATTTTAGTTTAGTACCCTTTTCAATGGTCGAAAAATCGAAATTACGAACGACATAGAAGAGCGAGAGCATATCGTAAGCAGCCTCATTTACGACATGTAAAGTATCTTTATCCGTTGGTTTTTCTTTACCTTTCTGTAACCAGCGATGTACTTTGATCGATGTAGACGCTACATTCTTTGCATTGAGAGTCGCAGAGGAATCCTTCCACTTAGGGGTATAAATGTTACGTTCAACACTATTATATTTACCCTCATGAGTTTTCTTGCAGAATTCTGTTGGTATCAGCTGATCGTTCATCCAAGTGTCAAGCGTATCTCTGACCTTCATAATATGCTCCACCACATTGAGCGACTTCGCTGCTAACTGACTATGTTTCTGCTGTGTGCCATCTGGTAATACCTCGTCATAAAAAGACAATGTTCCTTGACCAGCAGTTGCCCAGATAAAGCCAAGATGGAAATATACATTATATGAAAGTTTTTCTGTCTGTGTCTGTTTGCTTGGTTTTTCCTCAGCATACACAGCAGAGAGCTGGCTCAGAGTTCCAGCAAGTATGAGGATATAAACTAGAAATCTTTTCATTCTTTAATTCTTCAGCATCTTTTTTCTGTATTCTTCGTTCTTGCTCTTTTTCTCAGTCTTTTCCTTCGGTTTGTTCTTGATTATTTCTGTTGCCTTTTGTTTGTTCAAAGGTTGTGCAAGTACGTCCCAATGTTGTTCGTGATTCCAGTTGGTACGTAATTGGAGTAATTCCTTCAGATAGAATACCTCTTCTGGTTGGATACGGTCAACAATAGAACCTACATCGAACTTGCCGTTGCCATTGTGATCCTGCACCAGACGAGCATAGTATTTACCTTCTGGAACATTGACAAATTTTGCCTGACCATTCTTGACCGCAACTTGCTGTACAGGAGCATCTTTCTCATTCAAAAGCTGTACAAATGCAGGTTCGGTAGCATTTGAAATATGAATCAGCAAATGAGAATAGTCATCCGGTTTCTTCTCCTTAAATGAAAGGCAAGTCGAATCGACAGGATTGCCATATACATCATGCATAGAAGCCGAATCTGCAATGATTCTGTAACTGCCTCCAGGCGAGAAGTGAGGAATTGCATGCATCGTATACCGACGAAGGTTCAAACTATCCTGTTCAAGACGGAATTCCATTTCTTGCCAGGTAGAATCTTTTTCGTGCATCAGGTGGATTCCTTCCAGGTCGAGCGAATCGAGTGGCGCTGATGCCTCAAATTTCGGACGACCACCAATGTCCAGATCTCCCTTATTCAACAGATTTAGTTTCATAAAGGTAATATGTGGCAGGGTGTCCTTAGGAGCAGCAACCTCTTCCGAATCTTTTCCTTTCTTACGTTTCTTATCTTTTTTCTTTGCCTTGCTGTCGTCCTCTTTTTCTTTATCCTTTTTACTTTCGTCGACTTTTGGCTTTGGATTCTCAAGATAAAGAGTATCTGTTCGAAGGATATCCTGACCATCTTGAGTAAACATATACGAAATCTCCAGCGCGAGTGTATCTCGCTGGTAAATCAAGGAATCACGAATCCAATATGTAAGGGTGTCATTGGTTGGATTCGGTTCACAGATCAGCCATGCATCTTTGTCGATAGCAGCTTCACCGAGATCCTCTTCGTCAAGAAGAGTGATAATTGGCAAAGAAGGCATTTTAGTGGCAAAACGCACGTTAAGGTGGATAGAATCCTTCCAGGTAATTTCGTCCAGATAAAGGGTATAATGACCTTCATTGAACATGCGGAGCTCAAGATCGTCAGGGAGATAACGCCATCCGTCTCGTACTACGATAGAATCATATGCCAGAGTATCTAAGAGTTCCTTGCCTTTCTTTGTGCTATTGACAGCTTTCTCCACTGTATGGAGATTCAGCTTGCTCCAGATGGTGTCATGGATCTTACATGGCTCCATTGAAGGGACAATCAAACTGTCCAGGAAGGCTACATCCTCAGTAGAGACATCGTACATATAATTGGTATTGCCGTCCATGATGGCATAGGCGCGATAGCGACCAGGAGCTACTCCATTGATAGTAAAACGTCCGTATGCATCTGTCTTGCCAGCTCGCTCAAAAGCGCGAAGCATAAAGACAGAATCTGGATAAAGAGCAATAATCGAATCGACACCATGCAGCGAATCTCCCTGCACTAAACGGCCGTCGTCATATACCTTATATATACCTACATACGCGCCTGTGATAGGTTCGAGATCTTCTGCATTTAAGACCACACCACTTATCTTCATGGTGTCGATATGATCACCGGTAGAGAAGGTCAAAGAAAGGCCTTCAAGTGGGTTGCCTTCATTATTATCCTGTACAGCATCTCCTAAATCGATGGTGTAAGTAGTGTTTGGAATCAGCGTATCCTGAAGCTCGATTGTCACTGTCTTTGCATTGCTCATGATCGTCGGACTTTTGATCTGAGGAGGCGAAACCGTGAGTTTTTCAGATGCATTATCGAGCTTGATATTCTCGTCAAAACGCAGCGTAATCTTCCTTTTGTTGACACTGGTTGCACCCTCTCCAGGATCACTTTTGACGAGAACAGGAGGGGTCTCATCATACCATCCGCCACCAGGAGATCCCACACTTGCACAGCTCATCAACCCTACCATCGATAGGATTGAGAGTGGTGCTAAGAGTCCCTTGTGATGTCGTAAAAAATGCCTAAACATGCTGCGAAGATACGTAAAAAACGTCATTATCAATCAAAAACCGTATTAAAAAGTATGTTTTTCAACATTTTTTTGTTGGTTTTGAGAAATTTTCACTATCTTTGCGCCCGAAATATGCGAAAAATTATTTAAAATCAATCAATAATAACAATGCAAAACAAAGGATTCGTAACAGTGCTTGC
>JAZUIL010000112.1:0-12028 GCA_045642245.1 Bacteroidales bacterium | reverse complement strand
CATCAATGCTGTCGTTCCAATCCTGATAGGTTATGCACAATGGCAAGGTGATGACGATAAATGCGAACAGGCATTAGCCATGCTCGAGCAGATTCCAGCAGAAGACAACCGATATATCCAGCAATGGGTCGAACGAGGAATTCCCGTACGCTCTGCATTTGATTCTCAAGCACTTCTGCATCTCTATCGAACCTATTGCGAACCTCATTTATGCATGCACTGCCGCTGGGGTTGCTGGTTCTTACGTGCTTTATAAAGCTGATACGAATTAACGGTATTGTGCCAGACGCTATAAAAGCCACCGACTACAGAAGTAACAGGATCAAGGAACACAAGGCCAAGCCAGATAACAAACACCGTGTTTTTCTGACCGAAGGCCTGACCTGCAGTAATACGTGTCTCATTATCATATATTGATCCAACCCGCTTACCAAGTAAGAACTGTATAATACAGCAGACACAAGATATCAGTGCCAACCCGATCATATACCAGACACTTACCGTAGAAAGCATGATGCTACGTACCGTGACAGTAATAGCCAGAGCTAATGCTACCGACCAGACATAAAAAGAAAGGTCAGGATACTGCAACAACTTCTTATGTAGTTTCGGTATTCCATAACGGACAATCCAAGCTGTAACCAAAGGGAAGATCAGCAACGGAAACACCTTGCCAAGAATCATCAGAAATGAAGTAAAGAATCCAAGTCCGATGCCTGGTTCTACGAGGGGAAGAAATGCAGGTGCGAGTACAGAAACCATCAGATTACATAACATAATGTATGTAACTATGCCAGAGACACTTCCTTTCAATTTTCCAACGATAACAGCCGAGGCTGTTGCCGTCGGACAAATGAACGCTAACATAGCACCCTCAAAAAGGATTTTCGTGCCATGATCCTGATCGAAAGACATGGCCAGTAAAGAACAAACGATGAAACAGGCAGCTTGCATCAGGAGTACCCATAAGTGCCATCTGCGAGGTCGCATTTCACTTGGCTTGACCTTGATAAAATTAAGGAAAAGCATACAGAAAAGTAAAACTGGCTGGAGATAGTTTGATATAAAATGATAGGTATTATCCTGATTCTCCTGGCTAATGGGCAGTGCAGCAAACGCAAAATACAGCAATGCACCACAAATCATCGATATCGGCAGCGTCCAGTTACGAACGAAATTTTTCACTTTTGACATAACTTAGGGCAATTATTGTGGTCAAAAACCGTGCAAAGTTACTTAAAAGCGGAGCGAATCGGTCAAAAAAACATTTGTTTTTTGAGGTTTCGACCAAAATTGTGTATCTTTGCCACCTCAAATTATCTAAAATGAAAGCGTTATCACCCCTCTTTTTGTTCCTAATACTCTATCTGGGAGTAAGTATTGTAGCAGGAGATTTCTATAAAGTACCGGTCACAGTAGCATTTCTGGCCAGCTCGGTATATGCCATTGCCATCAGTAAAGGCAAAATTTATGAGCGAATTGACAATTTTTCTCGAGGAGCAGGAAGTCCTACTGTATTATTGATGGTATGGATCTATATCCTAGCAGGAGCGTTTGCTTCTAGTGCAAAAGCCATGGGAGCAGTTGATGCGACTGTCAATCTAACACTTGAGCTTCTCCCTGCCAGCCTTCTCCTGCCAGGAATCTTCTTAGCTGCCTGTTTCATCAGTTTGGCCATCGGCACCAGTGTCGGAACAATTGCGGCGCTCACTCCCGTAGCTGTTGGTGTGGCACAACAAAGTATGGTCAGCATGCCTTTGATGGTAGCTATTGTGGCTGGTGGAGCATTTTTTGGAGACAACCTTTCATTTATTAGCGATACCACCATCTCAGCTACACAGACACAAGGCTGTCAGATGAAAGATAAGTTCCGTACCAATATCCGCATCGTCTTACCTATTGCATTACTCATGCTCCTTATTTATTATTGGATGGGTATAGGCATCAGCGTTCCTCAGGATTTACCAGAAGTACATTGGTGGAAAGTCATCCCTTATCTTGCCGTCATCGCCACAGCTGTGGCTGGTCTTAACGTCATGTTAGTGCTTTTACTTGGCATCGTACTTACCGGTATCATCGGATATATCGACGGCAGCTATGACATATATGGCTGGATGGGATCGTTAGGCAATGGCATGAATAGTATGGGTGAACTCATCATCATGGCCATGCTTGCAGCCGGCATGCTTGAAATGATACGTCTGGCAGGAGGTATCGACTACCTTATTGGCAAACTTACACAGGGGATCAAAGGACGGAAAGGTGCAGAAGGAGCCATTGCCTTATTGGTTTCCTTGGTAAATATCTGTACGGCCAACAATACCGTAAGTATCATTACTACAGGACCTATTGCCAAACGTATTGCTAACCAATATGGCGTTTCTCCTCGACGTTCAGCCTCGTTGCTCGACACAGCTTCCTGCTTCACACAAGGACTTCTTCCATACAGTGCACAGCTACTTGTTGCTGCAGGTTTAGTTGAAGCTACAGCTGGTTTGGTTCTTAATCCGGCAGCCATCGTGCCCTATTTATTCTATCCGATGGGACTTGGCATTGCAGTCATCATTACCATCATTGTAGGCAAAAAGCAATAATCCATTTTTATTCGTAAATATATCTATATGAAAGATTTTATATATAAACTTGAGATGAAAACGCGCGACTATGAGTGCGACATCCAAGGTGTAGTCAACAATGCTAATTACCAGCACTATCTCGAAGTTACTCGTCATGAGTTCATCCAGAGTGTGGGTGTAAGTTTCGAAGGCTGGCACAATGCTGGCATTGATGTCATGGTATCCAAAATCACCATTGCTTATAAGAACTCCTTACGTGGTGGCGAGGAATTTATCTCTTGCCTCAATATGCATCGTCAGGGCGTCCGCTATGTCTTCGACCAGGAGATATATCGTAAATCTGACGAGAAACTTTGCATCAAAGCGCAGGTAGAGTGTGTCTGTGTAGTGAATGGCGCATTGACTCGTGGCGACGAAATCGCTGAGGACTTCAAGGAGTATCTTCAATAATAATCCTTACGCACCTGTTTTCTCACCCCTGACAGAAAATGCTTTCTCTTCTCTCCCTCCTATCCATCCGCGGAGTCGGTTCCATCCGAGCTCGCCATCTTATCGAAGCCTTTGGCAGCGCCGAGGCTGTTCTCGATGCTTCTGATTCAGAGTTGCTTCAAGCGGGTAATATTGGTCAGATCGTTATCGAAGGTCGTCATAATCCGATGCTTCGATCCAATGCAGAACGCGAGATCAAGTTCATCGAACAGAACCACATCCGTCCACTTATCTATGGACAAGAGGGATATCCCAAGCGTCTTCTCGACTGTCCTGACGCTCCTTCTCTCCTATTTCAATTAGGAGATACTCCCCTCGACGAAAAACACATTGTCAGTATCGTTGGCACACGACGATGCACACAATACGGTCGCGACATCGTACAACGTTTTGTACAAGACTTACACGAAGCTGTGCCAGATGTCATCATTGTCAGTGGATTAGCATTGGGTATCGATGTTGAATCTCATCGTGCAGCACTTTCAAACAATGCTAGAACCATCGGTGTCGTAGCACACGGACTTGACCGAATCTATCCGTCACAACATCGCAACGTGGCTAGAGAAATAATCCAGAATCATGGTAGTATCCTTACAGAATACACCAGTGGCACAGAACCCGAGAGGGGCAATTTCCTGGCTCGCAACCGCATCATTGCAGGCCTCTCTGATGCACTAATCGTTGCAGAAAGTCAAGCTACAGGCGGCAGTTTAGTGAGTGCTGCAATTGCCCTTGATTATAACCGTGAAGTCTTTGCTTTCCCCGGTCGTGTTGGAGATTCTCGCAGCGAAGGCTGTAACCGCCTCATCCGCTTAAATCGCGCAGGCTTAATCACTTGCGCTCAGGATTTCATCGAAGCTATGAACTGGAATGCTTCAAATCCTCAAAAGAAATCTATCCAACATAGTATACCTTTCGAGGAAGAAAACCTATCTTCTAACGCTCGCTTAATCCTCGACGCTCTGCGTGACCGTGGAGACATGCCATTGATACAACTTGCCGATACCACCCGACTAGATCATACTACATTATATGAAGAATTGCTTGACCTTGAGATGGAAGGCAAGGTACGCTCTACACCGGGAGGATTATATCAACTAAAACAAAACTAAACTACAGCTTCGAATCATTCTAACGATGATAAAGCAATATTTATAAAAGTATTAGTACTAATTTTGAACGACATATACTTATGAAAACAAGATTACTCTCAGCATTTGCAGTTGCAACAATACTTGCTACGACAGCATGTTCTAACGGGCCGGTGACGCTCCAGACGTCCAGCGTAGATGATGTCGTCAAGGCGATGACCAAAGAGCAAAAGCTCAAGATCCTCCTTGGTACAAACCTCGATATCGAAGAAAAGAATAGCGGCCCTGTCGTGGGTCAGCATTCGCTCTTTGTCCCGGGTGCGGCAGGCTCTACATTTGCTTTTGAGGAACTGGGAATCACTAATACCGTGCTGGCCGATGGCCCTGCAGGCCTTCGCATTAGCCCTACGAGAGAAGGTGAAGAGAGGACCTATTACTGCACCTACTTCCCTATCGGCACCCTCTTGGCTTCGACCTGGAATCAGGAGCTGATTGAGAATGTCGGCGAGGCCATGGGACGAGAAACCAAGGAATATGGCGCGGACGTGCTGCTGGCTCCGGCGCTCAACATTCAGCGAAATCCGCTCTGTGGACGTAACTTCGAATATTATTCTGAGGATCCGCTGATCTCGGGCAAGACCGCTGCGGCATACGTCAGAGGCATCCAGTCGCAGGGTGTGGGTACATCGGTCAAGCATTTTGCGGGTAACAGTCAGGAAACCAACAGAAAACTCAATAATGCCATCATCAGCGACCGAGCTCTGCGTGAGATCTATCTGAAGGGATTCGAGATTGCGGTCAAGGAGTCAGATCCTTGGACGGTGATGACTTCATACAACGGCATCAATGGCACCCCTACCCCTGAGAGCTATCCACTGATTGAAGGTATCCTCCGCGAGGAATGGGGTTTTAAGGGCATGGTAATGACCGACTGGTCATCAGGCAACAACGGAGGTGCACAGATTGCAGCGGGCAATGACCTCATCATGCCAGGAAACAAGCAGCGATACAATGAGATCCTGGCCGCCCTTGAAGACGGTTCGCTTACCATGGAAGACGTCGACCGTGACGTCAAGAGGATTCTGGAGTTTGTGAAGAGAACGCCGAGATTCCAGGGATATAAATACTCTGATAATCCTGATCTTGAGGCACATGCTCAGGTGACTCGCCAGTCGGCTTTGGAAGGTATGGTGCTTCTTAAGAACGACAATTCTGCGTTGCCATTCACTTCTAAAATCTCAAATATTGCTCTATTTGGATATACCTCTTTCGACTTCATCGCAGGTGGTACCGGTTCTGGCAGCGTCAATTCCTCATACGTTGTCTCGTTGCTCGATGGATTGAAGAATGGTGGCTATAAGGTCGATGAGCGTCTCAAGGAAGCCAATTTGGCCAGAAAAGATACTACTAAGAGGCATATCCTTGCCGTGGTTGAACGTCCTAAGGAGCTTGTTCCTGATGCCAAGACACTTGCTGCGATGGCCAAGGAAAATGATGTGGCAGTTATCACTTTCGGTCGTATCTCTGGAGAAGGCAATGACCGACTGATAGAGAATTTCTCGCTGTCAAAGAGTGAGACGGCGCTGCTGAAGAGTACGTCTGATGCATTCCACAAGGTTGGAAAGAAGGTGATCGTGATCCTCAATATCGGTGGTGTGATCGAGACAGCTTCGTGGAAGAATATTCCTGATGCGATCCTCCTTTCTTGGCAGGCAGGTCAGGAAGGCGGCAATAGTGTGACCGACATCCTTTCGGGCAAGAAGTCTCCTTCGGGCAAACTGGCAGTCACGTTCCCTGTCAAATTCGAGGACTTCGGTTCTTCGGCCAACTTCCCGATCAATCCGGGAATTGTCAACGACTCCGGCATGAAGAGAACTCGCATCGGAATGACCGACAGAAACATTGACTACACGGTTTATGAGGAAGATATCTACGTAGGTTACAGATGGTTGCAGAAGCATAATATCGCCGCTTCTTACCCATTCGGTTACGGCCTTAGCTATACGACCTTCGACTGGTCAGATGCTGCTGTAAGTACCGATCAGGATGGAATCACGGCAAGTGTGAAGGTGACTAACAATGGTAGCGTGGCCTCGAAGGAGGTTGTGGAACTCTATATCTCTGCTCCTGAGGGTGGCCTTGACAAGCCTGTCAGAGAGCTTAAGGCTTATGCTAAAACCAAGGAACTCGTTCCAGGTGAGAGCCAAGTGGTTACTATGAAAGTAAGCCTTTATGAGCTTGCTTCGTTCAATCAGGAGGCAATGAACTGGGAAACTGCTGCTGGCAATTACACCGCTTCGTTTGGCGCTGACTGCGAGCATATTAAGCAGAATGTAGCGTTTGAGGTAGCAAAGGCTCAGTCGTGGTCAGCACCGACCTCGCTTCAAGCAAAATAAAACAAAACGAACTAATATTTAATAATATGATCAGATTCAACGTGTTTTTTCAGGCAAAGGCCGGCAAGTATAATGAAGCTTTGGAATTGACCCTTCAGCTTGTAGCAGAATCTCAGAAACATGAAGGCTGTATAGCATACGATGTCTTTGAGAGTGGCACTCGTAAGGATGTCTTCATGCTTTGCGAGACTTGGGCTTCGTGGGATGCTCATGCTACACACATTGCAACAGCTTCTTTCAAGGAGCTTATGCCAAAGATTGAGGCATGTGGAATGATAAAAGCAGAACATTTTGAGTTCTAGTTGCTATATACAATTATATGCCAAAAGATATCTTCCATAATCTGACTGACAAACTGATTGGCCAAGCATTCACAGACATCGAGAATCTGAAAGAAGATTATGAGATGGCTAAGCTTGCCGCGATACATCATAACAAGACGGAGAATGCCATTGCTGTACTGAGTAACCTCCATGATGACAGCAGTTTCATTGTCTATGGACGATTAGGAAGAATATTGGGTATCTCTACCGAAAAAGACTGCGAAGAGGTCCCATCCATCTGGGAGAAAGTGCTTATCCAAAGATTCCATGAAGATGACATTGTGGAAAAACTCGCTCAGGAACTGCAGTTTGTCACCTTCGTAAAGACATTGCCCGAAGAATGCCGTCAGGATTATTACCTGCAGCATGTGCTTAGGATGAAGAATATTAAAGGAGAATACGTCTACCTTACTCATCGCATCTACTATCTGCGCTATGACAATAGCGGGAACGTACTACTGGCACTCTGTCTTTATACCATAGCCACAGACGATAAAAATAAAGTTGGAATCATCAATTCTCTTACAGGAGAAAAAGTCAAAGAACCTACTTCTGAGATAAACACGCTCCTCTCCGATCGTGAAAAAGAGGTACTTAAGATGATTAGCGAGGGCAAAGCCAGCAAGGAGATTGCCAACAAACTTTGCATCAGTACACATACAGTAAACTGCCACCGGCAGAACATTCTGAAGAAAATTAACGCAAGCAACTCTACCGAAGCATACAACGTAGCGCTAAAATTAGGTATTATTTGACCACAAATAGTGATTTTTCACTATTGCTCAATTTGCGGCAAAACGCTACCTTTGCAGCGCAAAATATAATCTATTTATTTGTATGAAAAAAATGTTTTTTGCTGCTCTTTTAGCAGTTTTCTCAATGACTTCTCAGGCACAGACCTTGGAGAAGATGCAGTGGTTCAACGAACCTGAATCTTACACCATCAAGGATGGTACACTCGAGATGAACGTACCTGGCCAGACCGATTACTGGCGCATTGCTCACTACGGCTTTACCGTTGATGACGGTCCTTTCCTCTACAACACTTATGGTGGTGAATTCGAGGCAAAGATCAAGGTCAGTGGCGATTATAAGGTTCGTTTCGACCAGGCAGGTATGATGATTCGTCAGGATCATGAGAACTACGTGAAGTTCGGTATTGAGTTCGTCGATGGCAAGTTTAATATCTCGACCGTCGTAACTCATCACACCTCTGACTGGAGTGTTATCAAGCTCGAGAACTCAATTCCTTACCTCTGGCTCAAGGCCGTACGCCGCCTCGATGCCATCGAGATCTACTACAGTTTCGACGATAAGGAATACACCATGATGCGCACCCTCTGGATGCAGGACAACTGCCCATTGCAGGTAGGACCAGTCGCTGCTTGTCCTGACGGTCAGGGCTTTAAGGCTCGTTTCTCAGACTTCAAGGTAAAACACTTACCTGACCAGCGTCGCGTGGAGTGGCTGAAGAACAATCAGTAAAATGATGGATTTACTCTATCCAAAAGACGCTACATCCATATCTTCCAGTTCTGACACAAATGCTTTAGGTAAGCGATAGATACAGATAATTACTAGAGAATTACTCTACACTAACATCACGTACACAATGTTGAGATTTCAAGTTTGTGAAGTCAACATTGTGTACGTTTTGTTAATTCCTTTGACATAGGATTTTAACATCGCGTACACGTTGTTGGTATTTTAGGTGTAAAATTTTAACATCAGGGACGTGATGTTGGTATTATAGACGTTGAACTTTAACAACGCGTACGCAGTGTTGGTATTATTAACTTAGAATTTCAACAACACGTACGTAGTGTTAAAAAGTCAGCGACGGAAAAGAAACTCGCAGAAAATACAAAAAATTAAATGATTATCGGTCGCAAAGATTTGGCAATTTCGATGGAATTACTTATCTTTGCAGCCGATGTTACTTCAGAAAAAATATAATAACGCATAAACAAACAAATATTCATAATAATGAGAGTTAATTATTTAGCCATGCTGCTTGCCATGACCTTGTCTCTGATGGGATGCAGTCAAGCGACTAATGTCGAGGCAGATAGCGCTACATCAGACAGTGCGACGGTGATCAACTGTATCATGACTCGAACAAGTGTACGTCAATATACTGATGAACCTGTTACAGATGCTCAGATCGAGACTCTTCTTCGTGCTGCCATGGCTGCCCCTACGGCAGCTGATGTACGCCCGTGGTCTTTCGTAGTGGTGAAGGATAGAGCGATGCTGGATTCTATCCCTATGCATCTGAGACAGGCTGCACCTGTGGGTCGTTCGCAGGTAGCTATTGCCATTTGTGGTGATATGCAGAGAGCCTTTGAAGGCGAAACCAGGGACTATTGGATCGAAGACACATCAGCTGCTACTGAGAATCTGCTCCTTGCTGCTCACGCCATGGGCTTAGGTGCTGTATGGTGTGGCATCTATCCTCAGTCAGAGAAGGTAAAGTACATGAGTAAACTTATGCAACTTCCTGAATATATTATCCCTATGGGTATCGTTGCTATCGGTCATCCAGCAGAATCGCCTAATCCAAAGGACAAGTGGGATACAGAGCGAATACATGTCAATGTCTGGTAAACAAGTAATAAATGGCTCGGATATTCATAGCCATACGTTTCAATGACGAGTTCAAAAAAGCGCTCGTTGCCATGCAGGATTCCTTGAAAGGAAGAGGCGTTCAGGGCAACTATTGCTCGTATGGAAATCTACACATGACGCTCGCATTCATTGGCGAGAGCTACGATCTGACGACTATCCGTAAAGCTGTGAGTGAAGTCTCGTTTGAGCCATTTGGCCTTACGTTAGACAAACTCGGGTCATTTCCTACCAAAGCTGGAGTCATCTGGTGTGGGGTGAAAGACAATGCTCCAATCATTGACCTTACCAAACATCTTAAAGAGCGATTGACTGCAAATGGTGTTTCATACAAAGACGGTGTGTTCTTCCCACATATTTCCTTGGTTCAGCATCCGTCTAACATTGTGACGAATAATGAAATACCAGAAACATCGATGATAGTAGAACAGATCTTTGTCATGAAGTCAGAACGTATTGACGGAGCGCTGGTTTATTCGGAAATTTGAAGAAAATACACATATATATAATACAAATGATCATAGGACTCGACATTGGAATCAGTTCCACGAAGATTGTTGCTTTCGTGGCCAAGAAACTCAACAAGGTGGAGATCTGGGAAAATGGTTTCTCGGAGAAACTGCTGCAGGAGTTTATCTCTTCCCTTTCTTCCATCGACAGCCGTGTGGAGAAGATTGCGGTCACAGGAGTAGGCAGCAAGAAGATTTCCGGCAAGCTACTTGGCTACCCCACTGTCAAGGTCGATGAGTTTGAGGCTAATGCAGCTTCGGCTTCTTATATCTGTGACGAATCGAAGTTTATCGTTGTTTCAATGGGATCAGGAACCAGTTTTGTCGAGGTCGATAAAGAAAAACCGAAACACATTGGAGGAAGCGCCTTGGGTGGTGGTACGATTTTAGGATTGTTCAAACAGATGTCATTAGGTGGCGGCTGGCCACAGCTCAGAGCTTTGGCAGAAAGAGGTTCTCTTGAGAATATTGATCTGACGGTAGCAGACGTGAGTAATGAACCATTGCCAGATCTTCCGATGGACACTACCGTCACCAATTTCGGTAAGATCGATCATCATGCTACTCCTCAGGACATTGCGTTAGGATTGATCAACCTGACACTCCAGAACATCGGTGTCATGGCAAATCTGGCTGGTAGCGGAAGAGGAATCAAGACCTTTGTCGTGATTGGTAGAATGACTACCCTACCTCATGCCGCAGAGGTTTTTGAACGTCTTAATAATCTGTATGGTGTCAACTTTATTCTATCAAAACAATCGACACACATGACGGCTATAGGAGCGGCCATTTACAACAAATAATATGACTGCACCCAGCATAGAGACATCAACAAGAGAAGAACGTCTAGAGTACGTCCGAAATGCATGGCAGTGTATGCACAATTGTGAATTGTGTGGTAAATGCCATATTCTCAAAGGACGTCATGCTGAAACGCTCTATGCTGAATATATTGAAGGGAAAAAGACGTATCTCGAAGTTACTCTATCGATTCGACAATGAAGCAACTAAGAAATCAGTAGAAACTAAACAATAATACTTAATCTAATGAGAAAGAAAAGCAGAGAGATGCCTGCTGAATGGGCATTAGAGGTCTTCGACAAAGCTCCATATATTACTTTGGCAATGACAGATATAGAGGGCAAACCCTATTGTGTACCTCTATCGTTGGTTCGCACCGATGAGAAAACTTTCTACTTTCATTGCGCCATGGAAGGCAAAAAGCTCGACGCTCTCAAACAGCGTCCTGAAGTCTGGCTGAATGCTGTCACGAAATGCAAACCTTTGGTAGGTCCAAAAGACAATAGCTTTACCCTTGAATTCCAATCAGCAATGGCGGCAGGAAAAGCCGAGATTGTAGAAAGTATCGAAGAAAAAATACTTGCTATGCGTGCTATTTGCGAACGTTTCTTGCCTAAACATATGGATGCTTTTGATGCTTCCATAGAAAGAAGCCTCGGTCATGCATGTGTCGTGAAGATTACTCTCTCTGAGCCTCCTGTTGGTAAGCGCAAGCAGTACGATGAAAATGGAGAGGAAATGAAATCGAAAGTTTAAGACAAGTGACAATCTTGTGCGGAATACAATGCTTCTGCACACTTCTGTCCATCCATGGCTGCACTCACGATACCTCCTGCAAAGCCAGCACCTTCACCACACGGATAAAGGCCTTTGACAACTGGATGACAGAAGGTCTCACGATCTCGAGGAATACGAACAGGTGACGAGGTGCGGGTTTCTGCACCTACGAGCAAAGCCTCTTCAGTGAGGAAACCATGAGCACGTTGTCCAAAGAACTGCAAACCTTGCTGCATACGTGATGAAATGAATCGTGGCATCCAGAAATGGATCGGGCTTGCAATGACACCTGGAGTATAACTACTTGACGGAAGATCTGCAGAGAGACGACCTCGTACGAAGTCGGTCATACGCTGTGCAGGAGCTGCCTGAGTGCGGTTTCCATTCATCCAGCACTGCTGTTCGATGGCTTCCTGCACGGCCATCATTGCCAGAGGTGAA
>JAZUIL010000111.1:0-3230 GCA_045642245.1 Bacteroidales bacterium | reverse complement strand
TGCCATACCTCCTTGGTATCAGCGATGGTAAGACACTCACCGCTATCGCCATAGCCATACTTCTTGACGAGATCACCCATCAGACGGATAGCTTCACGAGCGGTGGTACAACGCTGCATAGCTACACGCTGAAGCTCTTCGATCATGAACATACCATTCTTGTTGACGAGCTCACGACGACCAGAAATGGTAGTCTCACCCATAGCCAACTGCTTCTCGTTCATACAAGGATAAGCAGTGTCGAGATACTTATAGGTATGCTTCACCTGTGGGATCTGACCCTTCACGGTCATGCCTGTCTGATCGGTAGCAAACTCGGTGTGCATACGTCCGTCGTAAATGTTCATGACGGTGTCACGCTCATAATCCTCAGCAGGAGTCATAGTCACCCAGGTACGATACCAGCTGTCGCAGGTATGACTGGTAATTACCGAACCATCGGTACTGGCTTGCTTGCCAACCATGATACTTGTACATGACTCAGGATCTTTCTCACGCTGCTGAGCAACGACACTCAGTGCCATGAATGAAAACAAAAGAAGGAATGTCTTTTTCATATATGATTTCTTTTAGTTATTCAAAGAAAAAGTAGTTTGATAAAAAGAAAAGTAGTTTTCAAAAAAGAGAAAAGCCACCATAAATCACAAGGATTGATGACGGCTTATACATTATTCCAACAGGCGTTGGTCCTAGTGATCCGACGGGGATTCGAACCCCGGACCGACTGCTTAGAAGGCAGTTGCTCTATCCAGCTGAGCTATCAGACCATCATATTTATATGATCAGGGGGTCGAATCCCCGTCGGATCATATAAAATCGGGCGCAAAGATAGTGATATTTGCCGATATCTCCAAACTTTTTGCCTAAAAAGTGTCTTCTGTACATTAATATATCTGGAAATAACCAGATACATGCAGCATAGAGAGCATATAAACCATACCTGTATAGTAGCGCCACTGTCCGGTAGGAGGAGTTACGTTCCAAAGCTTTTCGATATAGAGCTTCTGCAGTTCCTTGTCCTGAAGCGCGATGGCTCCGACTGCATTTGCACCAGCCATACCTTCAGTATAATTGCCTGTAGGATCTGTGCCATCAAGCTCGAACTGACCATAGGTGAAGTTGTCGTTCTTGAAGAAGGTGAGGAGCTTGGTCATAGCCTCTGTCTGAGCCGCAGCATCGTTACCGAAGAGATAATAATCCATACCGACGTTCATGGCACATCGGATCGCATCGTACTGGAAACGACGTGAGTCATAGCCGCAGAAAGGACCACGGAAAGGCTCTCCCTGATAGGTGCTGTAGTCAGGATAAAGACCGGTGACAGGATGCTGTGAGATACGCAACTGTTCACGTGCAGCATCGGCCGCTTCGCTCCAGAACTGACTACGCGACTCATCCCACTTGCTCCAGAGCTGCACGAAAGCAGGAAGCTGGTAAGAAGGATCGGTATAGAGATGAGCATCGTCTGTAGGTACGAAGGTAACGACGCGTGTGGCCTCATCGTAGAGGTTCCAGACGCCATGCTCACAATCTTTGGTCATACACTTGTCAAGGATCTCCTGAGCGTCTGCAGCGTACTGTGGCTTGTTCCAACGATTAGCAGCAAAATAGAGCGAGGTAGCGAAATAGATCTCACCATCTGAAGCATTGGAATTACCGAACTTCTCACCATCAGCATGACACTGCCAGCAGAAATAGCCATCCCATGGAGAGTTCTCATCATATTGCATATAAGTCTTTGCCCAACGCCAGAGCTTGTCAAACTGCTCAGGCTTGTTCATGTGCAATGCGATCATCATGCCGTATGACATGCCTTCTGTACGGACATCATCACTACCGACATCATAGATATATGCCATAGAGTCGTTGACCTCATAATAGACAGACGACTGTCCGTCAGCCGCAAAGACAGAGAAATCGCCAGGGGTGAAGAAATGATCCCAGAGCTGCTGCATACGAGTATCAACTTCTTCCTGGCTTACACCGAGGACTTCAGAGAAATAATTGTGATATACACCTGTATAATAGGCTCCTTGTGGTTCTGCGTTTTGTTCTTGAGCTTGTTTACCAGTGCAGGAAACCAAAGAGAGTGCTGCGAGAGTAAAAGAGAAGATAGTCTTATTCATGTGAAAGTAATAATAAGGTATTCAATGGTGCAAATATATTCAAAAATATTCTTTTTGCCAAATTTTGATTGAAAAAACCGATAGTAACTCAAAACGATTCACAGTTTGAACGAAAAAAGAGCCCTACCAGATGGCAAGACTCTTTCTCTTTATATCTATTTTTACTCTATAACTATTTAGCTATACAGTTCTTTCGCTTATCCAAGCATTTCCTGTGAACGCTTGATGAATGCAGCGAGAGCTTCACCCTTAAGCATGCCACCTTCGAGCAATGCAAGGTCGATGAGCTGACGGAGAGTCTTATCACCCTTAGCATAAGTGGTTACATTGTCGGTCTCCTGCTTCTTGAGGTTCTCAACGTCCTTGCGGAGGCTGTCAAGGAGCTCGTCCTTATCGTGTGGGAACTCACCAGCCTTAGCCTTGTACTTCTCGTCCTCAAGTGGCTTAACCTGAGCCTGCTTGTCGTCTATGTCCTTGATAATCTCTGCATTGACGATACCGAGCTTGTCATTAGCAGCAGCGAGGAGGCTCTTGACTACTGGGTGCTCGGTGTTAACGATGAGGTTGTACTGCTCTGGCATCTGTCCGTAGAAGTTCATGCCACCGCCCTGCATCTTGCTCATCTCCTTCATACGGCGCATCCACTCGTTCTGAGCGATCATCACTGGCTTGTCGGTCTCATCCATGGCCTGGAAGTCCACGCTCCACTCCACCTTCTTGCCATCGGCTGCATAAGCGTCAGGAATCTGTGAAGAGAAGAGGGTATTGTCCTCACGACGCTGTGCATCGGTAAGCTCTACCTTCTTAGCATCAGCCTTCTTGATGAGGTTGTTGAGCGTGTCTGCATCGATACGATTGTAGTGTACGCCCTTGCTACCCTCAGCATTTGACTGCTTCTGCTCCTGCTGGTTCATGAATGGAGTATCGAGCTGACCATCAGCTACAAGTACGTCATAACCCTTAGCCTTAGCAGCCTCGATGTATGAGTACTGAGCCACCTTATCATTAGAATAGAGGTAGATGAGCTGACCGTCCTTATCTGTCTGGTTGCCTTCTACGAGTTTCTTATACTCCTCGAGGGTGTAGTAGTGATCGTCGGTGTTC
>JAZUIL010000110.1:0-17351 GCA_045642245.1 Bacteroidales bacterium | reverse complement strand
ACGCACCTTGACATCTGTCCCTTTCTCGCGGATTCGGAACCCGAGGTACGCATCACAATTGCACCCTATAATATCTATAAGGTGAGATTCATTGCGCTGGACGTCTTCACTGCCCTTGCGCTTGATTGAAGTAAGATAAGTTGTTATTTTCATTTTCTTTGTGCGTTGAAATGATTATTATTCGCTGCACAAAGATAGAAACTTTTCCCGGGATTGTTCCCACATATCCCAAACAAATCGCTATTCCGTTTAGATTATTTAATACTCGTATCTTTCCGATTTTATCTTGTTTTTCAGTTTGTTACGCTTGTCTATATTCAATTTTCTTTGTTCTCCCTCATTTCCTTTATCCTATTCCAGAAGCCCACATCAATTCGTTAAGGCACGATTTACTTAAAGAATACACTCCTGCATTCTTTACTCGGCAAAGAAACGACTTATACTGTTCTTTTACTCGATTGGCTGATTCCTCTACAAATGGTGTAAATACATCAATTATGCCCCAGAATGCAGAATCATTTATAAAAACTTCTGTCGGATCATTTAGTTTTTGAACTGATGGGATATATATCTGATTGTTGGCCAATGCAGTTAGATCTCGTTCAAATATGTCTCGTCCTTCACTATCGAGAAGACTGCGACCTGGTCTATATTTATAATATAACATTTCCGCTTAAAATTGTAAATATTGTCTTTGATTGTGCTTTTTATTTGTCCCAAACCTTCCATGCGTCATCGAGGCTGAAATAGTCGGGAGATATTTCATACACTTGCCAGAAGTATTCCCAGAAGATTCTTGGCAAATAGACATTGGGTAATGCAATGGCCTTTGCAAATAAAGGTGCAATCTGCAAAGGATTATATCCAGCTATGCCACATCCGATAGGTGTTACAAGAAAGGTCAGTTCCTGATGTTCCTTAGCATAAAGGATAAAACGATTCACGTTTTTGGCAGTTTCAATAAGCCCCTCCATAGTGCTGATAGCATAACTCTGACCATGGTGTCCATCTCCTTCTCCCCATACGGCACCGAACTTCTTGTGTGCGGCTTTGGCAGCTCCCCCCATGTGGTGACCATGTTTATTGCTACCGAACACAAAGACTTCGTTCTTGGCCAGGGTATCGATCTTATTAGGGGTCATTCTTAAAGGGAAGCGGGTACCAATAGTTGAAAACATCTCATCGCGTAAAGTGCGGTCATACTTATTGATGGTTTCCATAAGCTCTTTGTCTTTCTTTTCCTTTTTCTCGTGCTCCTGAAGGGTCAGAATCTCTCTGTCTTTCCAAGCATCAGTATAACTCTTCCATGCACGAGAATCAGATCCCATACGCTCACAATAAAGCAGATACAAGAATAGACACTTGGCCGGTATGTCTCCATTACACCCGAATTCACACAGCTGATGATTGACGGTTAGTTGGTCAATAATGTATTTGCCCCCAATATAGCGGTAATGCGCCTCGAAAGCACACATACCCGTCCAACTGCGATAGTAACGGATATACTCCTCGTCGCAATACATGAACCAATGGTCTTCTTGTGCCTCAGGAATGTGTCCCTGGCGCAATACGGCCATATCTTCGTTGGTAAGCGAGAATTCCATGGCCATGACAGAGATGTCATCAGAAGGCATTGGCTTGATTTCCCAACTCTCCTTTGTTGCTTTCTTTGTCTTGTCTGGTGTAGGGTCCTCCCCATTAAGATACTTGCCGATATGACCATATCCCAACTTCCAGAACATCTTCATCTCTCGTTTCTGCAGTTCTTTGTCTTTTGGACGGTAATCCTCGCGTTCTTCTACTTTCTTGTAAAACTCTGTCACAACTTCACGCATCTCATCTGTCAGATAAGACATTGCCTTCTGTTTCATCCATTCAGGAATGCCCCAAAGGTGCTCTGCAATACTTCCGACAATGGCGCCAAGTGTATCTGCATCTGCACCAAGACTTACAGCACGACGGATGGCATCCTCAAAACTTTCACTCTGATATATGATTTCAAGAGCAGGTGGAATTGTTCCCTGACAAGTCTCATCAAATCGATTCTTATAGTCATCCAAGTCAATACAACTGGCAAAGCCATGATCATTACTTGTGCAGATAACAATATCAAGGATCTCTTCCTTTAGCTTCTCTGGTGTCACGAGTCCATCTCCTGACTCAATGGCACAATGTATGGCCCAGGTAACAGCCTTGGCGCCATTGATACCCTGAGGATGATTGTGCGTACATGCAGCAGAGAGTTCTGCATGCTTCATCAGGTCATCTGTCTCTGTGAACCACATACCCACAGGACTCACGCGCATGGCACTTCCATTACCAAAACTTCCATAAGGCTTAGGATTGTCGCTCTCTACCCATGCACGGAACCTTGCTCCATATCCACCCTTTGGCTGCATATATCTCCTACACCAGTCATGCAATGATTCTCCATAGTCTCGACCCTTCAATAAGGCATCAGCGATTGCCACAGTACAGATGGTATCATCGGTAAACTTGTTTTTGTCTGAGAACAACTCAAAATCATAGTCATTGGTTGGATTAAACTCCCATCTGCTTCCCACAATGTCTCCAATAATTGCTCCTAACATAGTCTTCGGTTTTTAAGTGTTTATTAAAATTCTAACTGAAATCCCTTCTTCTTGAACTCTTCGTAATTCTCTTTGTTGAAACTAAATAGGTATGCCTCGCGCTTTGCCGTTGGCCAGGTGGTCTCTTCAAGCTGAGTCACCAGGTCATAGTGAAGCATCTTCTTGGCAAAGTTTCTTCGCTCGAACTTTACTTGCAGAATAGCCTCATAGAGCGACTGCAGCTCTTTCATTGTAAACTTCTCTGGCAATAGTTCAAAACCTATAGGCTGGAAGTGGATACGCTCACGCAGACGAGCCAAGGCTGTGCGCAGAATCATGTCATGGTCGAAAGCAAGTTGTGGCACTTCGTCCAAAGCGAACCACTTGGCACGGGCAGCATCATCTCCTCCTTTTACCTCCTGTATGCGTACGAGTGCATAAAAAGCAATGGTAATGACACGCTCACGAGGATCGCGGTTCGGTTCTGTGAATGTGTGGAACTGCTCTATATATGCTCCAGTCAAACCGGTTTCCTCTTGAAGTTCTCTCAAAGCTCCTTCCTCTGCCGATTCATCCATATTCAGGAATCCGCCAGGGAAAGCCCACTTGCCCTTGTAAGGCTCTATGCCTCGCTCAATAAGCAACACTTGCAGTTGTGTGCCATCAAATCCGAAGATAACACAGTCGGTTGTAACGGATGGATGTGGGTATTTGTAACAATAGTTTTTTTCTTCCATAGTTATTCTTGCGTAAAATTTACGCCGCAAAGATAAAGACTGTTTTTTGAACCTCCAAATATTTTGGGTAAAATTTACACAAGATGGTGCATTTTTTACATATTTGACACTATTTCTGCCTCAAATAACGGAAAAATCACCTATCAAAGTGCTACATTTTCTCACAATTCATAATCGAGCAAGCTCTGATAAAATCCATCTTCTTCTGGCCATGGCAACCCATATGACGCATTTTCAACCTCCATGGTAAAAGTATAGCGATCGTCATAGTCAGACAGAACTGTCACTCTATAACCAGGAGAGAAGAAGTAATAATCATTACCGGACAGAAAAGGAATACAATAGCCATATAAGACCGCATAAGGGCTCATGTTTTTTGATGGCATAAAAAGATTGAGACGGCAAGGCAAGAATGGTCCTGCCGTCTCTGTATCTCCATGTTCTATTGATATGGTCCAGCCATTATCTAATGTCGAAGAAAATGCTTCGCTCCATGAGTCTTTTTTGCAAGCGGAAACCAAAAATGTCACCACTACGAATACAAGTATAAAACACTTATTCATATATAGATTGAATTAGTCGGTTAACGATTAAATTAGTCTTTGGACTAACCAACTTTTTGTCCTGCAACGTATAATATATCCAGAAAGGTCTTTTCAGGACATATTCAAAGTATAAACTAAGGTCATCTAAGTCTTTGACTTCTTCAGACACTTCATGATAAGTCTTTTTCACGAAGTCTTTCACTTCGGAAAAAGTCTTTGCCTCTATTGAGATCTGCTCTCCATTGCGGTCGTCAAGTCCAACAAAATACTTATTCGTAAAGTAAATCCCATCTGTATCATTCGTCCAATGCTCGTCTTCGTGTAAGTCATCGCCAATGGAGTGAATCTCATAGAAAACACGAGGATCATTAATTGGTATAAGCTTATGTTCTTCTACCTCCCATATGGAAATATAAACAGAGAATACAGGAATGCTATTCTTTATTGAGACTTCGGCATCCTGAATCTTTTGATACAAGCAATCGGTATCTGTCCATTGTAAAATATCAAAGATTGCGCATTGAAACCCTCTTTTGTTTATTTCCTTAGCAAGTTCCTTCATTCGATCAAACTTGTCCTTTGATCCTATAATACTCAAATTAATATTATAGATGTCAGGACAATGTTCAGTCTGACGGTACCGTATATTATTATCCATTTGATTTATCAGATATCATTAAGAAGACTTGCAGCTTCCTTTTTCTTTGTATCTAACACTTTGGCATAGATCTGAGTCATTCTGGTATCTGAATGGCCTAGTAGTTCTGAAACAACGTACAAATCCGCACCTTGGGTGATTAGCATCGTAGCATAAGTATGTCGTGCCGTATGAAATGTTACATGCTTACCAATAGAGGCGCTCTGTGTCCAGGAATGAAGTTGTTTTTCAATTGTTGCAAGTGTATTGAGCTTAAATACTTTGTCTGCATCAGAAGCCTCTCCTCGTTCGGGTAGCCAAGCCATTGCTGCAATATCAATGGGTTGATTTATCTTCTTTTTTGTCTTCTGCATGATAATAATTGCAGAAAGGACTTCACCATCTTTTACCAAATCAGACCACTTCAGAGACATTATGTCTGATATTCTGAATCCCGAAAAGCAAGAGAATAGAAAAGCTCTTTTAGTCTCTTCGTTGTTGCATGGTGTCTTAATAAGCGTCTTTACTTCGTCTATTGTAAGAAATGGCTTCTCTTCGAACCTTTGCTTTAATGTCATATCCATTTTGTCTATTGGATTAGCCTTTAGGTAGTCATGTTTGACTGCCCATGCAAGTGCGTAATTAAGTACAGAGAAATAACTATAAGCTGTTCTTTCTGATATTTTCTTAGGTTCAACACCTTTTTTCTTTTCCTTTGATGTCAAGACTTTATAACGGGTATCTCTAGCAGAGTGTAAGAAATCCTCAAAACCTTCGCAGAACGCAAGATCAATATTCCCGATTCGGATTCCTTTCAAACTTCTTGCTTCTATATAATGATTCAATTGAACAATCGCACTCCTAATAAAAGATATTCGGTTTGCTGATTTCTGCTCCTTTATCTTCTTAGATACAAAGATTTCCAAAAAATCTTGAAATGGAATCCTGGTCTTTGATGTACGCAAAGTAAGACCTGCCTTATTATTGGATATATCAATAATCTTCTGGGCTTTGATTGCTTCAACTGCAATCAAGACTTCTTCATTCTTTGTCTTGTCAAACTTGGTCACTTCTGGCACAAGATACATATTAAGAAATTCATAACTTCTTACACCATCTTTATAAATGTCTAAATAGACAGACCTGCTTCCATTGGCAAGTTTCCTAAAGCGTACTCGTACTGGTTCTTTTACTCTTCTTTGATAATTTACTTTCATCTTACTATATATTCATGTTTGTTATTCTTACAAATATATAGTTATTTTTGTTGCTTGTCTATATAGAATGATAACCGGATTCTTTTTTTTAGTTCAATTTAGCGAAATTATCCAAATCCGATGACCTTTCATAATATGTGCGCGCCAATTATTCTACACTAAAGATAGTACCAAACATGCTTGTCACATGTCTTTTGCTTAGGCTGAGCGCTTTGTTAAGAATATCAGGAATATCGGTCACAGCAAGCCCAAGTTCCAAAGAAATGGATAATAAGTCAATGCTACTTGATATGAAATTGGAATAAGTGCTCCTTGCAACATGAAAAGATATAGGCTTGCCAAGACCTGATTTTTTATGCCAGTTGTGCATATGATTCTCTATTGCGGATTTCTTTCGTAAATTGAAAATTTTCTCAGTATCCTTTGATTCTGCACGTTCAGGAAACCATATCATTGCAGCGTCATTTATTGCTTGATCCAATTGTTTTTTGAATTTCTTGTTTATTATGTGAGCACTATATACTCCAGCCTCATTAGTAATATCGGCCCATGAGAGATCCATTATGTCGAAAAGATGGAATCCAGAAAGGCATACAAAGAAAAATACTCGCTTGGTTTCCATGTTTGGACATGGTGCTTTGGCAAGTACTCTCAACTCTTCAACAGTAAGGTATGAATCTTTGACTTCTGAACGCTTCAATGGTAAATGCATTTTTCCAATTGGATTCTTAACCAAATAGCAATGCTTTACACCCCAACTTAACGCCAGGTCCAGTCCCTCAAAATAGGTAGATGCAGTTTCTTCTGAGATTGTCTTTGGCTTAACGCCCTTTTTTTGTGCCCAGACTGAGAGTTTCTTCATTCTTGTATCGCTGACTGTTTCAAGATAAGATTGAAAACCTTTACAAAACTCAACATTGATGTCACCTATTCTTATGCCAGATAGTCTTTCCTTTTTTATATAATGATTCAAATGATTCAAAAGACATGAGAAGGTTTGATTTCTTGCTTTACTCTTATTCTCAACCTTCTGCTCAATATAGACATGCATAAAACGTTTGAATGGTATTTTTGACTTAATTAGTCGGAAAGTCTTCTTTGCCTGGCAATTATTAATGTCTTCAACTAACTGAGACTTTAATGAATTTACTTCCATCATAGTCTCTTTATTCTTATTCTTGTCAAATTCTGTGTTCTCTGGAACAAGATACATTCTAAGATATTCGTAGTATCTAACTCCGTTTATATAGATGATGAAGTAAATAGAACGGGTACCATTCGCTTTTTTATTGATTCTTACCTTTACAGGATCTTTGATTCTCAAATACTTAGCCATTGCTATTTTGTTGATTATATTTTTATGTTCTGTTACTCGCAAAAATAGCAATTTTCCGATTATTTTTATATGTCGAGTAACAAACGAACAACAAAAAAAGGGTAAAAAAGAGACAAGCAAAGACCGTTTGGAGCCTTTGCTTGTCGATTTGATGATTTTATAAGTAGTTGAAAATCTAGCTTATATAAAAATTAGGAGCTTTTTATATGCTCTTTTTTACTTTTCGCGCATGAAGATATTAATAGGAGTTCCTGAGAAATCCCACTTCTCGCGAATCTTATTCTCGAGGTAGCGACGGTATGGCTCCTTAACCCACTGTGGAAGATTACAGAAGAAAGCGAAAGAAGGGACGTTTGGTGCAGAAACCACAACTTCTGGATTCTTTTCATCGGTGGTAGTAGTGGTGGCCTTCAGCTGGGTCACATACTTGATCTTGACGAACTTACCCTTGTTGTTTGGTGGTGGATATGCTCCGATGACTTCCTGCATATACTCATTGAGCTCTGAAGTCTTGACTACTTTCTTGCGGTTCTCATATACCTTGACTGCAGTCTCGATAACCTTATAGATACGCTGCTTGGTGACTGCAGAAGCAAAGATAATAGGGAAGTCGACGAATGGAGCGAAACGTGAACGGATAGCTTCTTCCATGCAACGAACAGACTCCTTCGACTTATCTGCCATAATATCCCACTTGTTTACGCAGACGACGAGACCCTTGCGGTTCTTCTCAATGAGTGAGAAGATATTCATATCCTGCGCCTCAACACCACGAGTAGCATCGATCATCAAGATGCAGACATCGGCGTTCTCAATGGCACGGATAGAACGGAGAACAGAATAATATTCGATATCCTCTGAGACCTTGTTCTTCTTACGAATACCTGCAGTATCAACGAGATAGAAGTTGAATCCGAATTTGTCGTACTTGGTGTAGATCGAGTCGCGGGTGGTGCCGGCAATATCTGTTACGATGTGACGCTCCTCACCCATGAAAGCATTGAGCAACGATGACTTACCTGCATTAGGACGACCTACGATGGCGAACTTTGGAAGATCCTCAAGATCCTCGCTGTCATCCTTGGTAAAGCGTGAGATGATTTCATCGAGCAGATCACCTGTACCTGAACCATTAGCTGAAGAAATGATATAAGGATCACCAAGGCCCATGCTATAGAACTCAGCTGCATAGACATGCTGCTCATAATTGTCAGCCTTATTGGCAACGACGATCACTTCCTTGCCGGACTTACGAAGGATGCGAGCCACCTGATCATCGAGATCGGTCACACCATTCATGATGTCGACGAGGAAGAGGATAACGTCAGCCTCATCGATAGCGATTTCTACCTGTTTGTTGATTTCGTCTTCAAAGATGTCTTCTGAGTTGACTACCCAGCCACCAGTATCGACGAGAGAAAATTCACGACCACCCCAAAGAACATGACCATACTGACGATCGCGGGTGGTGCCAGCGGTTTCGCTGACGATAGCCGTACGGGTTTCCGTAAGGCGGTTGAAAAGTGTAGACTTACCCACATTAGGACGGCCTACGATAGCTACTAAGTTACCCATTTTAAATAAAAATTAAAAATGAAAAATAAATATTATTACCTTCAGCCTTGTTTCTGTTTGTGGGGTTTCCGGCGACTGTTGACCATCGCGGTCAATACTACCAGCTCCACAGACAATGGGTAAGGTATCCGAAGGTTTTTAATTCATAATTACGAATTCAAAATTCATAATTCGCCAATTTGACGGCCGCAAAGATAGTTAGTTTAAAGCAGTTAGCAAAATATTTTGCTGATTTTCTGCACGTTTTAAATTCATAATTCACAATTCATAATTCATAATGACCAGCCTGCACGTCAATTTCTATAGACAAAAGTCCTCCGACACATAGTTATCAAGACGCTGGCAGACATGTGCAGAGAATCGTTGACCTGTCTCAATGAGAGGCAACCAGACAGGCCATGAGTTAAGTTTTTCAGGAATAATTCCATCGCGAATCAAACCATATGCGAAACCTGCATTGAAACTGTCTCCTGCTCCTATTGTGCTCAGGATGTTCTCCTGCTTCTGAGTCGGAATCTGCGCCTCGTAGAAAGCTGGAGAGAAGACACGGATCGGACCTCCACCATCGGTACAAATGAAATTCTTACAGTACTGGCGGATATGATTGTCATACACTTCTCGGGCATCAGTAGTGCCATAAAGATAACCGAAGTCCTCTGCCGAACCGCGAACCACAGTAGCCATCTGCATATTCTCCTTCAAGTTATCCATTACCAAAGGAATATCTGCAATATGACTCTTACGGAAATTGATGTCATAATAAAGAAAAGCACCTGCATCATGAGCCGCCTGTAGGAGTCGACGTGTCTTTTCGCGAATGACTGGATTGATAGCAAAGAAAGAGCCGAAAATGACTATATCCTCTTTGGTAAAAACAGGAAGAAGATCACCTTGCTCAAACTTAACACCAGCATGATCTTTATAAAATGAATACTGAGCGTTGTTATCCTCATCGAGGAAGGCTAAAGAAATATGGCTCTTGCTACCATGATTGACAGTCACACAAGCCGTATTGACCTGATTCTGATGCATGAAATCCATGGTAAGCTGACCAATATGGTCATCTCCTACCTCTGTGATAAATTTCACCTCTGCTTTCTTCTCATTGGCTTTACTGATGGTACGACCTAATGAAATGATAGCATTGAAAGCCGAACCTCCTGGCACGGCTTTCTGTGGTTGATTATTCTTAAAGATGATATCGTAAACGGTCTCACCTAATCCAAATATATTTCTCATTTTACTCCGGATTATAACCGAACAAATTCAAATCACGCATATTGTTACGCCAGTCTTTCTCCACCTTGATGAAGGTCTTAAGCATCACCTGCTTACCAAAGAAGGCTTCAATGTCCTTACGCGCCAGAGTACCGAGCTTACGGAGCATGGCTCCCTGTTTGCCAATAAGAATACCCCTCTGACTATCGCGCTCACAATAGATAATTGCAGAAATATCAATGAGTTTCTCACTTTCCTTGAAACTCTCTACTGACACTTCACAGGAATAAGGAATCTCCTTGTCATAGAGCTGCAGGATCTTCTCACGAATGATCTCGGTAACGAAGAAACGCGCAGGCTTATCGGTCAACTGGTCCTTATCGAAATAGGGAGGACACTCTGGCAAAAGCTCCTTGATCTTGCTCAAAAGGATGTCAGTTCCGAAACCATGAAGCGCTGAAATTGGGATAATCTCGGCTTGAGGAAGACGCTCATGCCACTCATCTACCTTCTGCACAAGTTCGGCTTGTGTCACTAAATCCATCTTATTCAGAACCACAATGATCTTAGGAGCCATCGGTCCCTGATCTTCAGCCATCATCTTCACCTTCTGAAGGAAGATTTCATTCTTCTCAGGACTTTCTACCGTATCGGTCAGATAAAGCAGGATATCTGCGTCCTGAAGAGCTCCGGTCGAGAATGCCAACATGGATTCATGCAGCTTAGAAACAGGCTTAAGGACACCCGGAGTATCGCTATAGACAATCTGCATGTCTTCAGTATTGACAATACCCATGATACGATGACGAGTGGTCTGAGCCTTATTTGTAATGATGCTGATACGCTCACCGACGAGTGTATTCATCAGTGTTGACTTACCTACATTTGGATTTCCGACGATATTTACGAAACCAGATTTATGCATTTTATGAAGAGAATTGAAAGATTATTGAAGGATTTGAAGTTTGAGCCATTGTTTCATTTCTGCCTTATACTGCTCATGATAAGGGAATGAATCTCTCCAGGCCCAGCCATGACCACCTATAGGATAGAGATGCATCGTGGCAGAAACACCATTGGCAACCAATGCACTATAATACGCCAAACTATTCTGAACCGGAACGACATCGTCATCCGTTGAAGCCAGAATAAATGCTGGAGGAGTATCTTTGGTAACACGATTCTCACAGCTATACTGCTTGATCATTTCTTCTGAAGGATTCTTTCCTAAAAGATTCTGCAAAGAAAATGCATGAGTGATAAAAGGATCCATAGAAATGACAGGATAGAAAAGAATAGAGAAATCCGGACGTTCCTTTGCTTCCTGATACATTGTGCTCAAAGATGCTGCAAGATGACCACCTGCAGAACAACCCTGAATACCTATCTTATTATAATTACCCCATTCTGCTGCTCTGTCGCGCAGGATATGCATCGCCTGACGTGCATCATCAAGTGGTACCTCACGATGATCCTCTCGTGGCAAACGATACTTCAAAACAGCATAGGTGATACCTTGTTCGTTATACCACTTTGCCCAATCTTTGCCTTCATGCTGGTACCAGACATCATAATATGAACCACCCGGTGTTGCTACAACTGCAACACCAGAGCATTTCTCTGGAACCCAGATCCAAAGCTCTGGAACAGAAACATTAGTCACATGGTCACCATAATCTACCTCAGCACCTGTAGCACCATTTTCGGTAGGTGCTCCATCTGGCCAAAGAGGTACAACATAATCAGGTGTCTGAGCATGAAGACCTAAAGAAAACAGAAGACTTACAAAGAGTGAAGAGAAAAGTCGCTGCATGTTTTTTATACAATAATATATAATAAAATACGCGGCAAATATCGGTACTTTTTTCGAGAATACCAAATAGTATGAACTGAGAAGGAACAAATAGTCAGCAAAAACAATTTTTTTGAACAAAAAAATCAATCAAATTTGGTAAAAAATATTTTTTACTGTAACTTTGTGCCAAAATTTATGACAAATATGAAAAAAATTTTTCCCCTTTTGTTGTCTCTGACAGTTTTCGGAACAACAGATTTGGCCAGCAACTTCTTGCAGGCCGCTCCACGTTATCAAAAGCGTGAAGCCATGATTACTATGCGCGATGGTGTCAAACTTTATACTGCCATCTACGAACCTATCGATTCTGTTCCTTGTCCTCAGGGCCACCCTATCATGATGACCCGTACCTGCTATAGCGCAGGCCCTTATGGTCTTGAAGGTGAAGCTGTACAGCGTAAGATCGCTAAGCCAGGTGCTCAGGTTTACATGGACGCTGGTTACATCTTCGTCTATCAGGATGTTCGTGGCAAGAACATGAGTGAAGGCGAGTTTGTGGATGTTCGTCCATTCGTTGAAGGAAAGAAGACTCCTAAGTTCCGTAAGGATGGTACAGTCATCGTCAATAAGAAGGCTCCTGTCGATGAGGCTTCTGATACTTACGAGACTTGTGAGTGGCTCGTAAAGAATACTAACAGCAACGGTTGCATCGGTACTCAGGGTATCTCTTATCCTGGTTTCTATACCACGATGACCGCGCTCTCTGGCCATCCTGCACTGAAGGCTGCATCACCTCAGGCTCCTGTTACCGATTGGTGGCGTGGCGATGATGTGCATCACAATGGTGCTTTCGCTCTCGTGGATATGTTCTCTTTCCAGTTCGGCTTCGAATATGGCATGAAGAAAGAGGCTTACACAGATCCTAACTATCGTCAGAATCTTAAGTCAGGAACCAACATTGTACATACAGACCTTTATGACAGCTATCTGCGTGTTGGTGGCATCGAGAATTATAATAAGTTGCTCGGTGATAGCGTGACTGGTTGGAACGATGTCATCAACCATCCTGATCTCGACGCTTTCTGGGAGGCTATGAACCCTACTGCTGGTCATTGCCACGATGTAAAGCCTGCAGTGATGGTCGTTGGTGGTCTTTTCGATGCTGAGGACTGCTATGGTGCTTTCCAGACTTATCGCGCTATCCACGCTCAGTCACCAGAGACACATCTCAGCCTCGTAGAAGGTCCTTGGGCTCATGGTCTCTGGAACCGTGGACAGACACCTTGGTTCGGCAACTTCTATTTTGGTAATGAGATTACCTCTGAGTGGTATGTGGAGAATATCGAGTATCCTTTCTTCAGCTACTATCTCGAAGGTAAGGGTCAGGAGCCTTTCACCGGAGTAAAGATTTTCGATACTGGCGCACTCAAGTGGCATGACTACAGCCATGAGCAGTGGGCAGATCGTAATAACTATGTCAATACTCCTTGGTACTTGGTTCCAGAGAATGGCAAGGCGCTCAGCTATGTAAGTGATCCTCTGCATCCTGTTCCTTATACCTCAGTACCAGGTGCACGTCGTACTACTACTTATATGCTCGATGATCAGCGTTTTGCTTATCGTCGTCCAGACGTTCTCACTATCGATGGTGAAGTACTTACAGAGCCTTTGACTCTCTGTGGTCCTGTAGATGTAGAGCTCAACGTGAGCCTCTCTACAACAGATGCTGACTTCGTAGTGAAGCTGATCGACGTCTTCCCAGACGACTTTGCTTATGCAGACAGCCTCTTTACTGACAAGCCTGTTGTTACCTCAGGTCGCAACGGTAATGGCCGCTACCTCATGGCTGGCTGCCAGATGATGGTACGTTGGGAAATCATGCGTGGCAAGTATCGCAACACCGCTGGTGTAGCTGATATCAATGATACAGATGTTGATGTAAGTCCTGTTCCTTTCAAGCCAGGTGAGGTCACTCCTGTTAAGTTCCGTCTCAATGACGTGCAGCATACTTTCCTGCCAGGTCACCGTGTGATGGTACAGGTACAGAGCTCTATGTATCCTCTGTTCGATATCAATCCACAGCAGTTTATGGACATCTATCACAGTACTACTGATGATTATGTTCCTTGCACCGTTACTTTGCATCCTGGCTCTAAGCTGCTGTTGCCAGTAGTCAAGTAATATTTAGTTAGGAGTGAGGAGTTAGGAGTGAGGAATTATTACCTTGCTGCTAAATACTCTTTATGAAACAAATTACTCCTCACTCCTAACTCCTCATTCCTCATTTTATAAATAGTATGCTCGAAAAAGAAGAACGTGAACGTATCATCGCGTTGATCAACCGTGAAGTGGTTCCTGCTATTGGATGTACTGAACCTATGGCAGTATCACTTTGTGTAGCCAAAGCTACCGAAACTCTTGGTAGTATTCCAGCACGTATCAAGGTACTGCTGAGTGCCAATATCCTGAAGAACGCCATGGGTGTAGGTATCCCTGGTACCGGCATGATAGGACTTCCTATCGCTGTAGCATTAGGTGCTTTGATCGGTAAGAGTGAATATGGCCTTGAAGTGCTTCGTGAAACCAATCCTGAAGCTGTAGAAGCGGGTAAGAAATACCTCGAAAGAGATAATATCTCCATCGGTTTGAAGCGGGATATCACTGAGAAGCTTTACATCGAGGTTATCTGTACGGCTGAAGATGGTTCTTCTTCGATGGCAATCATCGCTCACGAGCATACTCATTTTATATATGTTCTGAAGACTTCTGCTGAAGGTCGCAGCTCCGTATTGCTCGATGATCCTATCGTCGCTGAAGAAAGACAGAAGGAAAATGCGCTGAAGCTCAGCCTCCATCTGGTTTACGAGTTTGCTACTACTACCCCTATTGAGGAACTTACCTTCATCAACGAAGCACGTCGCCTCAACGAGAATGCAGCTAACGAAGCGCTGAAAGGTAATTACGGACATTCTTTAGGTAAGACCTTGCAGCGTCCGTTAGGTATTGGTATCATGGGCAATACCATCTTTAGCCATATCCTTTCAGCCACATCTTCTGCTTGTGACGCTCGTATGGCAGGTGCCATGGTTCCAGTGATGAGTAATTCAGGATCAGGCAATCAGGGTATCTCCTGCACTATGCCTGTGGTCGTATTTGCTGAAGAGAATCACAATACTGAAGAAGAGCTCACCAGAGCGCTTATCCTCAGTCATCTCACCGCTATCTATATCAAACAATCGTTAGGTCGTCTCAGCGCCTTATGTGGTTGTGTAGTGGCTTCTACTGGTTCTAGTTGCGGTATCACTTATCTGATGGGTGGCAACTATGAGCAGATCACCTATTCTGTCAAGAACATGATTGCCAATCTGGCTGGTATGGTGTGCGATGGTGCGAAGCCATCCTGTGCTCTTAAGGTTTCTTCAGGTGTTGCAACTGCAGTTCTTTCTGCTATGCTTGCTATTCAGAACCGCTCGGTAACTAGTTATGAAGGATTGATTGAAGATGATGTGGATCGCTGTATCCGCAATCTTACCCGTGTCGGTGGCAATGGAATGAATGAGACGGATAAGACGGTACTCGACATTATGACTCATAAACAATAAAAAGCCCCTACCCCCCAACCCCTCCCCCGAACGGTGGAGGGGAGTAATTAGTTCTAATTTTAATAATCTATCAACGCGTGACCCCCTGCGTATACCCTAGTATTTATTCCCTTTCATCACTCGATGGAAGAGTAAGGGAATGGGGGCTATTAATATGATTAAGTGCCTCATCGTCGGTAGCGGTCCTGCAGGTTATACTGCTGCCATCTATGCTTCTCGCTCTGGTTTGAATCCTGTTGTCTATGAGGGTCCTATCAGTGGCGGACAGTTGACACAAACTACTGAAATTGAGAATTTCCCTGGTTATCCTGATGGAACTACAGGTCCTGAACTGATGGAGGATCTCCGCCGTCAGGCAGAGCGCCTTGGTGCAGAGGTACGTTTCGGTATTATTGATAAGGTAGAATTCTCTACTACTCCTGGTGGTGTACATAAAGTGCATGTCGATGATGGTACCGAACTTGAAGCTCAGACCATCATCATCTCTACTGGTGCATCGGCTAAATATCTTGGCCTTGCTGACGAACAGAAATACGCTGGTATGGGCGTGTCAGCTTGTGCTACCTGTGATGGTTTCTTCTATCGTAAGAAAGTAGTAGCTGTCGTCGGTGGTGGTGATACAGCTTGTGAGGAGGCTCAATATCTCTCACATCTGGCTAAGAAGGTATATCTCATCGTCCGCCGCAATGTGCTTCGTGCTAGTGAAGCCATGCAGCAGAAGGTCAAGGAGTGCGAGAACATCGAGATCCTTTGGGAGACACAAACCGTGGGCCTCTTTGGTGAAGGTGGTGTAGAAGGCGCTCATCTTGTTAAGGGTAAGGGTACTGATCATGAGGAAATGCTCGATATCGCTATCGATGGTTTCTTCCTTGCCATCGGACATCATCCAAACACTGAAGTATTCCTACCTCATACTGATGAAGACGGCACTCAGCATGCTGGCGTAGAAGTAGATTCACAAGGCTATATCAAGGTGCAGCATCCAACCACTGCTACAAATATTCCTGGTGTCTTTGCAGCAGGTGATGTTGCAGATCCTATCTATCGTCAAGCTATTTCAGCTGCAGGTTCTGGCTGCCATGCTGCTATGGATGCTGAACGCTACCTGAATAAGTAATAAGATTAAAAAGATACTATACAAATAATAAAATACCCATCCACAATGTGAATGGGTATTTTGTTTATCTAATGTATATTACTTTTCAAAGCGATTACCAAAACGGACGATTGAACCTTCCTTATCGTCATTGCTGATAGAATCTGTAGCCTCGCCAGCTGCGCGAGTTGGTGCATAATACCAGTTATCATACCAGTAATAACCCCATCCGTCGCGGCCATAATCATGCCAATATGGATCCCAGTCATAATACTCGCCATATTTCTCAAGATCGAAAGGCTCTGTACCATTAGTGAAATAACCAGTAAAATGATAATGAGTCATTCTATAGTTATGGATCACTGTATTATACTGAGTATCGTGATGATAATAGATATAGATATCATCATTATTTACTTTCCAATCAAAAGAATGATAGATCTTCTTGTAAGGGCCGTACTTGTAATAATCTACCTGATAACCATATCCATGAGTAGCATAGTCATAATCAGGATAGAATGAGATATCTGTATCATAGCTATCATAAACTGTGATCTCACCATGGCGGTTTTCCCACTCATAATACATACCGAAATTACCATACCAGTCACCTGAGAGAACCATAGAGGTATCTACATCATCGTCACAAGAGATAAATGCCATGCTGGTCATGACCAATGCGGCCATCATACCAAAAAACTTCTTCATCATCATAGTCGTAAAGTTTTTGTTGTTTCTGTCTTTAAGACCGAAAGTTTGGTTAATAGTTTAATTGTTAGTTAAGGAATATAGAAATTAAAATAAATAATAATAATAAAAAATCCGGAACTGTAATAGAATCTATCAGCAGTTCCGGATATATATAGATTATAATATGATTAAATCTTGCAATCACCCCAGGTGAGATAGATAGCACCCCAGGTGAAACCAGAACCGAAGGCTGCAAGCATCAGACGATCACCCTTCTTAAGCTTGCCTTCAAGAGCAGCTTCGTGCAATGCGATAGGAATAGAAGCTGATGAA
>JAZUIL010000109.1:0-4391 GCA_045642245.1 Bacteroidales bacterium | reverse complement strand
CTTATGAGAACACATGCTTTATAAATCTATGTGTACTTGCGCGCACCTGTAAGCCTTCGTTGGTTCCTCCGAGTACCAGGAGATAGTCGGAGAGCTGGTCAAGGCCTTGCTGACGCCATGTGTTCATGACGTAATAAGTACGGTTCTCAGCATGAGTCGTATGATACGTATTGCAGAACTGTAGTTGCTTGTCGCGGAATAAAGCCAGTTCAAGGTATCTTTCGTTGCAGCGAACTACCAGACAGTTGCCTTGAGCCATGCGAGCACCTTCTTCCAGCAGTGTCGTGATGGGGTGGCAGAAGGTTACATTCTCGTAGTTACGTAAGAGGAAGTTGTAGATGGCTTTATTGATGCCGAAACATAAGATTACTTCCTGCCCGGTCTGTAACGTCAGCGGAAACGTAATAAGCTGCTCCTCTTCTGGTGTGGGAGAGAAGGTGACGTTGAACATCTCCTGCTGGAGATTCTCGTCCGAGATGTCAGCAGGCAGGAAGAGGAGACGTGTCGTCTCTACCTCGCAGGAGATCTTCTCGCGTTCCTCAGTGGTCGGGAACTTGTCGAAGAGACTTTCCTGCAGGCGCTGCGTGAAGTCCGGGCCAGGAGCGATGTCATAGACTACTGCGCCTTGCACGGGGTCATACAAAGAAAAACCATCCGGCATGAGCCGGATGGTCGATATTTTGCTATTCATATTTTGCTGATTACTCCCAGTTACCGGCATTGTTGTTGGCCTGAGTAGCATCACCAACCTGGAGGCCAGGATACTTGTCCTGAAGCTTGCGGTCGTCGATCTTGTTAGCGAGCTCCTGTGGGTTGAGATCCCAGAGGTATGACTCGTATGGAGTCTTAGCCTCGAAGAGAGCCATCTCGTAACCAGAAGCGGTGGTAACAGTACCAGTGGTGAGGAGGAATGTATCAGTACCGTTCTCAGTGAATGGAACGATCATGATGTTGTCAATGTCAAAGTTTGGACGAACGAGGAAGCTAGAGTCCTTCTGGAGTACGTTTACATAGAAAGTATCACGGCTGATGGTAGCCTTGCTGAGGTTGAACTTACCGAACTACTTAGCATACTTCTTAGGATCGCTGAGGTACTTCCATGCGTCCTTCTCATTAAGACCCTCCTTGAGCTGATCATCGGTAAGTGAACCAACCTTGTTTACCTGTGGAAGTGAATCGTTCTTAGCGAACTTGATAAGGTCTGCCCATGATGCGCAGTAGGTCTGGTACTTGTCACGGTGATGCTCCTGAATGGTACGAATATCCTTGAGGCGCTGGATGATTACTTCGTCACGCTTTGCGCACTCGTCATTGAACTGAACAGGGATCTGTACACTGTGATAGCACATGATCGCCAAAGCTACTGCTGCTGCAGCGAGGAGAATGTTGAGAATACTTTTCATGATGTTATGTTTGATTTAAAAATTATCAAAAAATGTCAAAACTTAATTTTTTTACGGGGCAAATATACATAACATTTTTGAAATTTGTATATCTTTGTGCCGAAAAAATAAAAAAAAAGATGATATTTTCTGTTTTTGCGCAAAAAATAGCCGAAAAATTGCCCTTTTCGCCCAATAAAACGCAGTTAGAAGCGCTTGATTTGCTTGGAGAGTTCCTCTTCGGTCAATCAGCTGCCTCGACATCTGCCTTGTCAAAGGATAGGGTATTCGTGCTTCGCGGTTATGCGGGAACAGGAAAAACCTCTATTGTCGGAGCCTTGGTGAAGCTCCTTTATGAACACCGTATTCCAGTGATGCTGATGGCTCCTACGGGTCGTGCTGCCAAGGTCTTCTCTGCCATGGCTGGAGTGCCAGCCTACACCATTCACAAGAGTATCTATCGTCAGCAGAAATTCAGTGTTGAGATGGATAATTTCCAACTCACAGAGAATCGTCGGCATGGTGCACTTTTTATCTGCGATGAGGCCTCGATGATCAGTACGCTCAACGAAGGTTCGCCGTTTGGTACAGGCAACCTCCTCGAGGACCTGATAGAATATGTCTATGCTTCGCAAGGGTGTAAGCTTCTGCTTGTTGGTGATGCTGCTCAGTTGCCTCCAGTTGGTCAGAAAACCAGTCCTGCGCTTGATATTGCTCAATTGCGGACGTATGGACTGGAAGTGATGACGACCGAATTGACTGAGGTGGTTCGACAGCAGCTCGATAGCGGAATCCTCTATAATGCCACACAGCTTCGTCAGCTTCTGATGGCCGGTCAGGTCGACGCTCTGCCCCTTATATATTATAAGAGGTATACCGACGTGCTTAGGATCGATGGCTATGAACTGCTCGATGCATTGTCTGACAGCTATCATCGCGAAGGTCTTGATGAGACCATCATCATCACCAGAAGCAATGCCAGAGCAAATAAGTTCAATCTCGGAGTCAGAAATCAGATTCTGGAGAAGGAAGAAGAACTGTCGACCGGTGATCGTCTGCTCGTCGTGAAGAACAATTATTATTGGGGAAAAGAGTTCGATAATCTGCCGTTCATAGCCAACGGTGATGTCGTGACGGTGAAGCGTGTCCGTAGCATTGTCGAACTCTATGGCTTCCGTTTTGCCAAGGTGGAGGTGATATTACCCGACTACGATATTGAGACCGAGGTCATCATTATGCTCGATGTCCTGACGGTCGAAGGTCCATCTCTGCCGTTGGAGCGACAGCAGCAGTTGTTCTATGAAGTGGCGCAGGATTATCCTGAGTGTCGCAATCAGAAAGATCTGTATAAAGCCATTAAGGCCAATCCTTATTTCAACGCGCTGCAGGTCAAATACGCCTATTGTGTGACGTGTCACAAGAGTCAGGGTGGCCAGTGGCAGGATGTCTATCTAGACCTCGGCTATATCAATCCGGAGCATCTCGGTATAGATTTCTATCGCTGGATGTACACCGCTTTCACTCGAGCCAGACAGAAACTCTATCTGGTCAATATGAGTGATGAGATGGCCGAAGAATAACTCCGTCAAAGAGTCGGAGAGTAACTCCATCAAAAAAAATCATAGAAAATCAATCCTTGAAATCCGAATATTATGATATTTTGATTTCCTTTGATTTCTTTGAAGGAGAAAAATAATAAAAATGTGGGTGTAAAATGGCAATATTGCAAGTCATGTTTTGCAAAAACGACTATTATTGACGACTTTTGAAGGATTTTTGAAGATTCCTTGCATAATATTTGGAGGATGTCAGAGAATCCTCTATCTTTGCACCGCTAAAACAGAAAAGAAGTCCCTTAGAGGACATCGAAAATAAGGCCGTTATAGCACAAGGGCTCCACCTCTTACCATTCCGAACAGAGAAGTTAAACCTTGTAACGCCGATGGTACTGCCAACGCGGGAGAGTAGGAAGCGGCCACCTTACAGACGCTTTCAACGAAAGTTTAAGTTGGAGCGCAACTTACTAGGGATCTGGACAGCTATAGTCCGGATCCTTTTTTTTGCAAAAATAACTCGTTTATTTTTGCTTGTCATTCTGAGCGTAGCGAAGAACCTAGTAGGAGCAAGTTACGCGTGAGGTCCTTCGCTTCGCTCAGGATGACACCCCTAAATCCGGAACGGAAAAGCATTGCAGTAGGGTTGAAGCAATCAGTCTCTGTTCCACTCATCAGGTATCCATTTCTCCACCAAAGAAATCATAGAAAATCAATCGTTGAAATCCTGATATTATGATTTTTTGATTTCCTTTGATTTCTATGAAGGAGTAAAAACGGAACTGCAACATTATTTATTATTATGGAACAGAACCAGAATTTATCAGAAGAACTTCTGACCCCAGAGGCAGAAGCACCAGTACAGAATTTCAAGACCTTTGAGGATCTCGGCATTGAGCATACCCTTCTTCGCGCCATCGAGGAAATGGGTTACGAGCATCCTATGCCTATCCAGGAGCAGGTCATCCCAGTAATTTTAGGACAGGAACATCGTGACGTCGTAGGCCTCGCACAGACCGGTACCGGTAAGACAGCCGCCTTCGGCCTTCCTTTGCTGCAGGGTATTGATATCGTCCCTGTCTATAGTGACTATCAGATCAAGAAAGATTACAAGACCGGCAAGTGGCTCGATCCAGAGGACGCTCCACAGCCTCAGGCTTTGGTCCTTGCACCAACTCGTGAGCTCTGTCTGCAGATCGCTGCCGACTTGCAGGATTACTCTAAGTACCTGCGTGGCATCGCCATTCTGCCAGTATATGGTGGCAGTAGCATCGGTAGTCAGATCGGCGCTCTCAAGCGTGGCGTACACGTTGTTGTAGCTACTCCAGGTCGTCTCATAGACCTCGTGGAGCGTGGCGCTGTCCGTCTCAACGAAGTGAAGACACTCGTACTCGATGAGGCTGATGAGATGCTCTCTATGGGCTTCCAGGACGATATCGAGACCATCCTCGGCAAT
>JAZUIL010000108.1:0-16022 GCA_045642245.1 Bacteroidales bacterium | reverse complement strand
CGGGTCAGCGCCGTCTCGGGCTTCATGTAAAGAATGGGTTTTTCAGTCTTTTCTTGTGGCTGATAGTTCTTATCTATGCAGAAAATTTTCATCTTTTTTTCTCTTATTTTCGTCCGAAATCGGCAGGAATTTCGCCCCATTGCTTGGTCTCCCACTTGTAGATCGGGAGGCGGAAAGTGTGGGTGCGGAGCCATGATTCGGCACGGCGTATCAGGTCAAAGATCGGTGCATTGACCTCATTTTCCTCGAGCGTGGTCTTGCAGAAGCCCTGTCGCACCCATTTCTGTGCATTGACCGAGTCGCTGTAAATAGGGATGGACGTGCCTTGTTTCTCCTGCATGGCCAGGGCGTGTACGATGGCGAGGAACTCACCGATGTTGTTGGTTCCCTGCTGCATAGGTCCTACCTTGAAGAGCACCTGACCGGTCTTAATGTACACGCCGCGATATTCCATCGGGCCTGGATTGCCGCTACAGGCAGCATCCACCGCAATGGAGTTAACGATGTATGGCGGTGGGGTCTGCACGATGACTTTCTTCTTCGGTGCAGGTTCTTTGCTCTCGGTGGTCTTATTTGTGGCAGATGTTACACTGCTAGAGCTATTTGTAACATTTTTATCAGTGGCAGAAACATTCTTGTCATTGGCCTTGTTTTCGTCGAACTCAATGACCGTTCCTTCCTTCTGTAGACGTGCCATTTCGCGTGCCACTTCTTGGATGAGACCCTCCTTATCGAAGCCTTCGCGCCATGCTTCTACGGCAGCTTCTTGTGTCTTGAACGCACGATAAGAGGCGTCAGGATAGCCTGAAACCTGTATCTCAGCCTCCTCCCATGAGTCGTAGACACCGGGAGCATAGCCCTTCCATACCACGTAATACTTGTTTGCTTGCATAAAAGAGATGCAATAAAATCTGTGTAAAAATTCTTAAAAAGTGGGGCAAAGATACTAAAAATTTGTAGAATGGCAAAAAATATTTGGATTTTACGTAGAAATTTCGTATTTTTGCGCCGATTTGTACGCGCGTACACATACAAGTTATGTGCGCACATTTTTGAAATAAGCTTTAATACTGAATGGAAAAATATACCAAATGGGTGAGCTGCTGGGGCAATGCCACATCGATCACCGACCGCAAAGAAGCCACTTGGGCTAAAGACATAACCTTGCGATATCCGATCAGGATGTGTTTTGACGGCAGCGCACTGCGTCTGCGTTTCTCAAACCTCACGGGCACCGAGCCTGTGACGCTGACCCGTGTGTTTGTCGATAAAACCGCATCTCCTAATCGTGTAAGTGGCTTTGAGAAACCTTGCCGAGTAACCTTTGAGGAAGGTAATCAGAGCGTCACCATCGCCCCAGGCAAAGAGGTGGAGAGTGATGTGCTTTCTATCGACGTTCACGCTGGCGAAACCATCGAGGTAAGCATCTATCTGGGTGAGTTTACGCAGATGAATGCGGGCACGCTCATCACCGGTCCGTTGTCAAAGGGTAAGTACGCTTACGGCGACTTTGCATCGCGCAAGGAATTGCCTATCGACCTGACACGGAACACCAACTGGTTCTATTTCCTCAATACCATTGATATCCTGACCGAAGAAAAGAATTCTGCGCTGATCTGTTATGGCGACTCTATTACCGCGCAGAGCTGGCCTGACTATCTGGCCCTGCAGTTGTGGGATGCTGGAATCCGTAATGTGTCTGTGATTCGACGTGCTGTAAGCGGTACTCGTATCTTGCGCCAATATAACTGCATCACCTATGCGGCTTACGGCCTGAAGGGTGCTGCGCGTTTCCCTATTGAGATGAACGTGGCTGGCGCTTCGGCCGTCATCATCCAGCACGGTATCAATGATATCATCCACCCAGTGGGAAGTTCGGTCAACGTCTTCCGCCCATGGAGCGATCTGCCAACCGTGGAGCAGATGGAGAAGGGCGTGGAGCAGATCTATGTGGAGTATGCGCGTGAACTGGGCCTGAAGGTCTACAGCGGCACACTGCTGCCTATCGAGGGCTGGCGTACCTATAACCAGGAGCGCGAGGAGATGCGCTGTGAGTTCAACGAATGGCTCCGCACCTCGCCACTCTTTGACGGTTGCATCGATTTCGATAAGGCTGTATGCAACCCAGAACATCCTGCTGCTTTCGGCGAGGGTTATGACTCGGGCGACCACTTGCATCCAAGCGAGAAGGCTTATGAGCGCATGGGCGCTGAGGTGGTAAAACATTTTTTGAATTAAGAGAATGCGTAAAACTATCATATATCTACTCCTGCTGATGCTGGTGCTCCCTGCGGCGCTGTCGGCCAAAAAGAAGAAAAAGACCGAGGTGCTGGAGGCTAAGCCTGTATTGACCATGGACGAGCAGCAACACTTCGACTCGCTTTATTTTCTGGCCATCACCCAGGAGCAGTGTCACCGCATAGATTCGGCCATGACGTTGATGCAGCAGGCGGTCAATTACTATGACTCGGCGCTGATGAGTCATGGTTATGAGACGGGAATGTCGCTCAATGCACCTGTCGATGAGGAAGATACACGCCCTCTGGGTCGGCCTGTGAGCAGCAAGGAGGCTCCGGGCCTGGCTGCAGCGCTTTACTTCCTTAGCAACCAGTACCGCCAGCAGAATAACGCTGTGGGTTCGGTCATCAACATTGCCCGCGCCACAGCCATTGACTCAGTGAATTTCTGGTATAACAACGCCCATGCTGACCTCATGATGGCCTTGCAGCGCATGGGTGATGCCCGCGATATCTATGAGCGTCTGGTGCGTCAGCATCCGGATAAGAGCGAACCACTCTATGCGCTTTCTGATATCTATCTGCGCCTGGACAGCACCAACGAGTGCCTCGAGATACTCAACCGTCTGGAGGAACTGGAGGGTGTGAGCCCACAGTTGACCGAGTATAAGTTCTATATCCTGCAGAAGGCCGGTCGCGCAGAAGAGGGTTTCGAGGAGTATCGCAAGCTCATCGCGCAGCATCCTTATAATGTGAAATACCGCCTCAAGCTGGGTGATCTGCAGATGCAGAATGCGCAGATTCAGGAAGCGAAGAAGACTTATGATGAGGCTGCAGCCATCGAGCCAGACAATGCTTATGTGTGGGTGGCGCAGGCTAACTACTTCAGTATGACCGGTAATCAGGAAGCGGCCGATAAGCTCGTGGCCGATGCACTGGTCAATCCGAACCTCGATGTCGACACCAAGAACACCGTGATGACGGAGTACCTGAAGGGCACTTATCGCAAGTTCGCTACCTATCGTGAGCGACTGAAAGCCGGCCAGACAGATGTGGCGCCGCTCGATACGATAGCGCTGCTCCAGAAGGTCGATGAGCTCTTCGCTACGGTGACGGCGCAGCACCCAAGTGCACCGGAGTTTTACGAGTTGCAGTCGGAGTGGTTCAGTACCCAGCGCAAGGACAGCATCGCGGCCGAGTGCATCCGTTTTGCCGTAGATCTCAAACCAACCAACCCTGACTATTGGGAGCGCTGGCTCTACTACAGCACCGGCTGGCTGGCCAAGGATCAGATGATAGCCCGTTGTGACGAGGCGTTGGCACAGCATCCTGACATGCAGGCCGCTTATCTGATCAAGGCGTGGGCATATATCCAGCTCGAGCAGAATGACAAGGCCATCGAGCAGTATCAGCAGGCTATCGAGCATGTCACACCTCCAGATGCTAACCAGATCAGTACGCTCTGGGGTAACATTGGTGACCTCTACCATCAGGATGGCATTGACGATAAAGCTTACGAATGTTATGAGAAGGCTTTGAAATACAATCCGAATAACTACGTGATTCTCAATAACTACGCCTATTATCTGTCGCAGGCGCAGAAGGAATTGTCTCGTGCTGAGTCGATGGCGCTGAAGGTTATCCAGAAGTATCCTGACAATGCTACTTACCTCGATACGTATGCATGGATCCTTTATCTGGAGGGTAGTTATACGCTGGCCGATTTCTATCAGCAGAAGGCGCTTGACAACATCGATCCTGAGGGTACGGACAACGCTACGCTTTATGATCACTATGGCGACATCAAAGTAAAGAACAGCGACATCAAGGGTGCTGTGGAGCTCTGGAAGAAGGCGCTGGAGTGTACCGATGTCAAGGATCCTGAGGCCATTAAGAAGAAGATTTCTTCGGCTGAGACGCTGGGATTCTGAATAGTGAGGAGTGAGGAATTAGGAGTGAGGAATTAGATCCTCGCAGCTGTAGAAAGAGTGAAAAGTTAGGAGTAAAAGAAATTTAGAAATGAAAAATAGCTTGAAATATCTGTCGCTCATCATGATGCTCATCGCACTGATGACCTCATGTAAGAGTACAAAGAATTTTACGAAGGACCTGACTGGCCCTAATCCTGAGCGTGCACGCTTTGAGGCTGTTGTGGCCAATCATTATAAGTATGAGGCGCTGCAGAGCAAGGTGAAGCTCAGCATGGGAAAGTCGAGCCTCAATGGCAGGATCTGCATCGAGTCGGGCAAACGTTTCTGCCTGTTGGCCAATGCTCCGCTGCTCGGCTTTGAGGTGGCTCGCATTGAGGCTACACGTGACTCAGTGATTCTCGTAGATAAGTTTGACAAGATCTATTCGGTCATCACGCTGGGTGAACTTACCGGAATGGATGCAATCAAGGGCCATGAGATGGAGGCTTTGGAAAGCCTGATGCTGGGTCGTATCTTCATACCTGGTAAGGGTCTGGCTACAAGCAAGGATTATGACCAGTTGAAATGGACTACTCCAACCGATGCGACTGGCAAGAATCCTCTCACCACAGGTCTGTATAAGGGTAAGAACTACGAATTGGTCTACACGATCAATGAGAAGGGGCAGCTTATGAATACGTCGCTGACTACCAATGACGGCAAGAAGGCCATTTGGCAGTATGCTACTTTTGAAGTCATTGATAAAAAGAACGTTGCGACAGCAGAGAATATCATTGCCACCAATAGTGATAAGAAAGAGCTTCGTGCTGGTATTACTTTTACAGCGCCAACGCTCGGCGAGAGCACTTGGCGTGACTTCGAACCTACTTCGGGCTATCGTCGTGTAACGATGGAAGAGCTGGGTGAGGTACTGAAAAAGTTGGCTAATTAATCATTTCGAAATATAGATTCATGCGGTTGTTAAGATCTATCGTTGTCATTCTACTTACGGCCCTGCTGATGGCAGAGCCTGTCAGCGTATCTGTAGCTCAACAGAAGAAGAAAACTACTACGACCCAGACGACAAAGAAGACCACTCCAGCTAAGAAACCAGCGGCTGCTCCAGCGAAAAAATCGACAGCCACTCCAGCGAAGAAAACTACAACCGCACCGGCCAAGAAGACGTCGGGTACTCAAGCAAAAAAAACTACGACGACTCCTGCGAAGAAGACAACCACTGCACCAGCCAAGAAGACCACGACGACTCCAGCTAAGAAATCTACTACTACATCGACTAAGAAATCTACGAGTACTCCGGCTAAGAAGTCATCGGGTAATAGCAAGAAAGGTATGACCCGCCAGGCTTATGAGAAGCAGCAGAAAGACCTGCAGAAGCAGATCAAGGATACAGAGCAGTTGATCAATGATAATGCTCAGTCGGTGCGTAGTCAGAACCGAGACCTGAAGATCCGACAGGATGAAATCAATAAGCGTAAAGCGCTCATCGTGAGCCAGCAACGCGAACTGGAAGTCATTGTGCAGGAGGAAGATTCGCTCCGTCAGGAAATCAAATCGCTGAAGAGTGACTATGCTGTAAAGCAGCAGAAATATGCCGCAGCCGTGCGCCATATGTATAAGTGGCGTTCTGGCTATGAAGAGGCTGCGTTTGTGTTGTCAGCCAACGATGCGCTTGAGTCGGTGCGTCGTGTCCGTTATCTCCGTTCATATAGTGAATGGCGTAAGCGTCAGGCGGAGGAACTGCAGGAGCAGCGTCGAGCCACAGAACAGGCTACAGAGGAGCTGTCTAAGACCCGTGAGTTGCACGAACAGAAACTGGTCAGCATGGATCAGGAACGTGCGGCTTTGACTCGTAAGCAGCAAGAACAAGAGGCTAAGGTGGCTGACCTTCAGAAGCGTAATAAGGAACTGCAATCGGAACTTGATCGTGACCGTAAGCGTATGGCAGAGGTGGAGAAGACCATCGAGCGAATGATCCAGGAAGAGATCCGTAAGGCAGAGGAGGCACGTCGTAAGGCAGAAGAGGCCGCTCGTAAGAAGTCGGAATCTGGTACGCAAAAGAAGGCAGAGAAGACCGGTACGAATACGGCTTCATCGAACAGTAAGTCTACATCGGGTAAGTCCACCACCTCGTCATCGTCGAGCAGTTCATCGAAGGCGGCGTCTTCCGCTACTTATGCTGTGGATGAGAGCTACAAGCGTCTTTCGGGCAGCTTTGCCAGCAACAAGGGCAAGATGCCATATCCTGTGGATGCTAACTTCGCTTTCGTTGACCACTATAACACCGCCGGTAATGGTAACTCGAGTATCGTGATCAGCAGTAAGGTCGGTGCGCATGCCTGTGCCATCTATGAAGGCGTAGTGCAGAGCTGCTTCTCTACGAATGAGGAGTGGACCATCATCGTGCAGCATGGTCAGTACCGCTCGGTGTATATGAATCTGGCTAATGTGACGGTCAAGGTAGGACAGAAGGTCAGTACCCGACAGGCATTGGGTACGCTCAAGACCGAACCTGATGGCAAACGTACGGAGCTTCGTTTCTGGATCTATCAGAATGCCAATGCAGTTAATCCAGAGCGTTGGCTTAAGCGCTGATGATGTTGTAGGAATCTCACTCCTAAATTCCTTGCTCTATTATTCATTCTTAACTCCTCACTCCTAATTCCTCACTTCTCACTAAAAATGCGTGTCCTGTTTACCACAGCTTGGTATCCCAATCGCAAGGTAGCTGGCGATGGCGTGTTCGTGCGAAAGCATGCACAAGCCGTCGCTTTATTGCATGATGTGGCTGTGCTGATGGTCCAGACAGATGTGGCTGTGAAGGGCTGGCATGTGGAAATTGAATTGGGAGAGGCCAAAGAAAACTCTGATGGAGAAAGTACACTTCATGAGGTGCTGGTCTATGTGCCGAAGGTTAAAAGAGAGATTCCTGTTCTAACCGGTCTATTGCGCCTTTTCTGGCTGCTGATGGGTTATCTGAAAGGCTATCATTATATTAAGCGTAATTTCTGGCAGGGTAAACGTCCGGATCGTTGCCATGTGAATGTGCTGATCCGTGCGGCTATGTTGCCATGGCTTTTGTACAAATTGCACGCTGTCCCATACATCATTACTGAGCATTGGTCTCGTTATCATCGTGCAGGAGCTTTTCCTTCAAGCCGTTTGCATCTTTGGTTCTCGCAGCGTGTGGTGAAGGAGGCAAAATATGTCTGTCCTGTGAGCCTGAACCTTGAACAGTCAATGAAGAAGTGGGGGCTGGAGAATCCTCATTACGTTCGTGTCGGTAATGTAGTTTCTCCGATGCCGGAATTGTCAATGCAGCACTCTGCGTCTCGGGGTGGACAACCATTCCGTTTTGTACATGTATCCTGGATGCGGGATGATAGCAAGAATATTTCGGGCATTCTTCGTGCTTTGTCAAAGCTTAGTGCCGAGAGTCAGGATTGGCATTTTGATTTTATTGGCGAGGGAAATGATAAGGAGCAGTTAATTGCCTATGCACAGGAATTAGGACTTCTGGAGCAACGGCTGGTGGCTTTCCTGCCTGCTCAGAGAAGTGAACAGTTGGCAGAGACGCTCGGACAATATGATGCATTGGTCATGTTCAGTCACTTTGAAAACCAGCCAGTTTCTGTCCTCGAAGCCCTGGCCGCCGGATTGCCAGTCATTGCCACTTCGGTGGGAGAGATTCCGAAGATGCTAACTCAAAACCGTGGTATTACGGTGGCGCCGGGTAATGAAGAGCAGCTTTATGAAGTGTTGCATGCTTTCGTTTCACTCTCTGGTTCACAGCGTAATGATGCAGATTTACGTCAGCAACGCCATCAGTATGTGACTGAGCATCATAGTGCAGAGGTCATTGCTCGTCAGTTCGATGCTTTGTATCGTAGCTGCAAGTAAGTGCATGATTGATAAGAGTGTTTAGCTCGTTATTAAGATAAATATATGAGAATCCTTCTTTTCGGAGAATATAGTAACGTCCACCATACCCTGTGCGAAGCGCTGCGTCGTACAGGTCATGAGGTGTTGCTTGTCAGTGATGGTGATGGATGGAAGGATTATCCGAGAGACATTGACCTGCGGCGTCGTTACGAAGGTCCATGGGGTTCGTTGCTTTATCTCTCAAAGCTTTTTTCTATGTTGCTCCGACTGCGTGGCTTTGATGTAGTGCAACTCATCAATCCTCATTTCCTAGATCTGAAACCGCGTTGGAATCGCTGGATGACATCTTATCTGAAGCGTCATAATCGCATCCTGAGTCTGGGGTGTTTCGGAGATGATTATTATGTGGTGAGTCGGATGCAAGAACCTGACTTTATGGAATACACGGATTTCCATTGTCATGGTAAGGCCATTGATCATCCAGTCAATCGTGAACGTATTGAGCGATGGTGCAATGCAGAGCGTCAGAAAACTACGAGTGATGCTGTCGCTGCTGCTGATGTACTGATGGCTGGACTCTATGAATATTATAAGGTATATGATATTGAGCCATTCAGGAAGAAGTTGCACTATATGCCATTCCCGATTGAGACGGTGGAGGATAATAGCGTTTTGAATCCTGTTCCTGATCATCAGAAAGTACGTATTCTGTTTGCCACTCAGAAGAAACGTGCGCAGATGAAAGGTACTGATCAGATAGCGCCTTTGCTTCAGCGGCTGGCTAAGGAACATCCTGCGGAGATTGATCTACGTACTATAGAAAGCGTCCCATTTGAGCAATATCAGCAGGAGGTGAAGGCAGCAGACGTTGTCGTTGATCAATTGTATAGCTACACGCCTGCTATGGGTGCACTTGAAGCTATGAGACAAGGCAAGGTGGTGATTTCGGGTTATGAACCTGAGTATGCTCACTTCTTGGCACAATATGAAGGAGAGGGTGAGGAACCTTCCATTGTTCCTGGCATTATCAATCTTCGGCCTTATGCGGATGAAGAGAATTATTGCATCCTCGAGGAATCACTGTTGGATAAACAAAAAATCGCCCGACTGTCAGCGGGCAGTCAGGCGTATGTGGCAAAATATCATGAGGCTGAAATGGTGGCACAAAGATGTGTCAGTATTTGGCAAGGATTGTTTGGCTGATTCTTTGTTTGCTTAAAAAGAATTACTCAGCTTCTTCGTCAAGATGTCCTTCCCAGAGATAGTGACGCGTCTCTTTGACCAGGACACCACTCAGGCAGAGCAGACAGATTAGGTTTGGAATGGCCATCAATGCATTGGTAGCATCACCGAAATTCCATACTACTTCCAGGGCGTGTGTCGCGCCAAAATAAGTGCCGATGGTGATGAGCAGGCGATAGATGTAACAAGCCGTACGGCCATATTTGCCAGCCAGGTATTCGAGAGCTTTCTCTCCGTAGTAACTCCATCCTAAGATGGTGCTGAATGCGAAGGTGAAAATGGCGATGGAGAGGACAATAGAACCGACATTGACGCCGCTGATCACAACAGGAATCTGCTCAAATGCGCGTTTGGTAAGTGCCGCTGACGCTGTGGAATCAACGCCATTGTCTGCAAGGATGGTTGTCACAAGGACAAGTCCGGTGATGAGACAGATGACTACCGTGTCCCAGAAGACGGAAGTGGAAGAGACAAGCGCCTGACGGACAGGATTCTTGGTCTTAGCGGCAGCAGCTACAATTGGTGCAGAACCAAGACCTGCCTCATTGCTGAAAAGACCTCGTGCAATACCAAAACGCATGGAAAGCATGATGGTGGAACCTACAAAGCCGCCTGTCGCTGCTTGTTCGCTGAATGCACTTCTAATGATGGTGATAAATGCTTCAGGAAGCAAGTCAATGTGGATGACTAACAGCACTAAACAGCCTATTAGGTAAAACGCGGCCATGAATGGAACCAGCAATTCGCAGACTTTGGAAATGCCTTTTACGCCGAAGATAATGACACTTCCAACGAGTAAGGCGAGAATGAGACCCACCCATTGAGCATCCCATCCGAAACTCTCGTCAGCCATCGTAGCAATAGCATTACTCTGGATTGTGCACCCAATACCGAAGGAAGCAAGGAAAGCAAACAATGCAAATAAGATAGCCAGCCAGCGGCAGTTCATGCCTCGCTCAATGGCGTACATAGGTCCGCCTAACATCTTGCCATCGTTCTTGCGGATACGGTATTTGATACTGAGAAGACCCTCTGCGTATTTGGTGGCAATGCCCAGAACTCCGGTAATCCAACACCAGAAGATAGCGCCAGGTCCGCCCATCGTAACAGCGGTAGCTACACCGATGATGTTGCCTGTACCGATGGTTGCTGCTAAACCCGTGGCCAAAGCTGAGAACTGGGAGACGTCGCCTTCAGAACCTGCATCTTTCTCGACGGAGAGTTTGATGGCTTTGCCTATATAACGCTGGGGAAACTTAAGACGCAACGTTAAGAACAGATGTGTACCTACCAACAGGATGATCATAGGCCATCCCCAGAGGTAGCTGTTCATGAGTGTGAGAATATCGTTCATGCTGATGAGATTTGGGAATCGAATTTGTCCCCTTTTTGAAATAACGCTGCAAAGGTACGATAAAATATCGTATTTTGCAAGTAAAACCCGTATTTTTGTAATAAATGGATACACTTTTCATTGTTTTAGGACCTACGGCAGTTGGTAAGACAGAGTTGTCTTTGCAGTTGGCAGAGCGGTTCGGGTCTCCTGTCGTGAGCTGTGATTCCCGACAAATCTATCGTGATCTGCCTATCTGCACGGCGGCTCCGACAGAAGCGGAACTATCCCGTGTGCACCATTATTTTATTGGAACACATGGGTTGGAAGATCCTTTCAGTGCGGCACAGTTTGAGACAGAAGCGATGAAAGTCTTGACGATAGAGTGTCCGATGTCTAATGTCGTGATGACTGGCGGCTCCATGATGTATATCGATGCGATTGTGAAAGGAATAGACGATATGCCTCAGGCTGATCCTGCTATTCGTGAGAGATTGCGACAGCAAGTGGAGGAGGAGGGACTCGAGCCTTTGCTCATTCGGTTAAAAGAGCTTGATCCTGCATATTATGCTTCTGTTGACCAAAAAAATCCGATGCGTGTAATCCATGGTTTGGAGATGTGTCTGACGACAGGCCAACCTTTCAGTTCATTCCGTACGGGAAAAAAGAAGGAAAGACCTTTCAAAATTGTTCAAATTGGGTTGAAACGAGAGCGCGCAGATTTATATAGGAGGATTGATAAGCGTGTGGACATGATGTTTGAACAAGGGTTGGTTGAGGAAACACGACGTGTCTATGAACGTTACCAAGAAGCTGTTGACACGCAGTTTGCTCAAGTCTTGCGTAATCCTGGACCTACGCAAGCGCAGCCAATTCCAAACTTATTTCCAACAGCTCTGAATACGGTCGGATTGAAAGAAATGCTTCTTCACTTTACTGGCGTCTATAGTTTGGAACAGGCTCGTGAACGAATTTGCCATAATACTCATGTCTATTCAAAGAAACAAATGACATGGTTCCAGCGAAATGACAATATCCTCTGGTTCGATGCTGAAGATGTTTCTGTCGAAAAAATAGCAAAAAGATATTGAAAAAGATGTTATATAACATATTTTCGAAAAAAGTTTGAGAAAACAACCGATTGCACAGTGATTTTTTTAGCAAATTATTTGGCGAGTTTGTTTTTTCGCTCTATCTTTGCAGCACCTTAAAATACACAACCATGACACAATACCTTAAATAACGCAACAAAAGTAGTTTCTTTGGGACCTTAAATCTAATACCTGAAAAACAGAACAATTTTTTGAGCATTCAAAAAAGAAAAACCATTGGCCATTGGGTCGGTGGTTTTTTCTTTTAATGTAGGCAATTATACGGTTGTAATTTACCATGAATAGATAGGAATTGTAATTCTTTTTTTATTTAGGGTGATTCTTTCAGATAAAACAAGTATGTCTCATAAATAGAATTTTGGGGTCTCTCATTTCTTTAAAATATGTTGTTAAACATGTTCTTATATTAAAAATGTGAATATAGGGGTTTTTTTCTAGTTTTTATTTGGATGTAAAAAGATTTTTTTCTAACTTTGCACGCGTTGAATAACACGCAAAACATAAACTAATAATCAAACCATGACAAAAGTCTCTAAGTCTACAGACAAGGCTAAAGCTTACAAACTTACCGAATATATGGCTAAGAGCAATATCTCGGAAGACCTTTTCACAAAGATCCGTGAAGACATTCATACCCGTGATATTCTTAGCACAACTCTTATCAACGTGGTGGAGAACTCCGTTGTGAAGCTTACGAATGAAACAGTCCTTTCTAATGCTTCTGATAAAAATGCCACGGTTTCTGTCCTGGATTATGCTGATTGGCGCGAGTCGCAGTTAGAATCGTTTTCTAATGACTATGATGCCAGACGTTTCAATCGTAGTACCAAGATAGAGACTCTATGTAATAAAGTACGAGAGCATAAAGAGTATTCTTTCATTGCCCGAATTAAAGCCAAAGAGGGTGCTGACCGTGTGGTAAAGTATACTTTTGTACGTTTGACTCCTGATGTGAAATATATCCTTGCGACTCGTCAGGAAATTACCAAGAGCCTTGAGCATGACATTGTGACTGGTGGTTTGAACCGTGAGGGACTTTTGCGTGAGTTGGAAGTCAAGATGAATCATGCTCGTACTATGGGTGTGAATTTGACGGTTTTGTGCTTCAATATTAAGAATTTCCGTATTGTCAATGAGCTTTATGGTAATGCAATAGGAGATAAGGTGCTGCAGCACATGTATACGGCTATTGTTTACTCTGAGTTGCGACCAATCTCTTATGCTCGTTATGAATCTGATAATTTCATTTGTCTGATACGTCGTGAGACGCTTGATACGGATGTGATTACCCGACTTTGTTATCAGGAATATATTGAGGAAGATAAGAAAATTGTCTTCCGTAGCAGTTGTGGTATTTATCATATTGAGAAACCAGATGCGCAGCCAGTAAATGTCTGTGCACACGCTAAGTTGGCAATCTCGTTTATCAAAGATCAGTTCATTACGCCTTGGATGGTTTATGAACACCAGATGCAGAAGACTGTAATCTCTGATACGGAGGTGCTTTCTCAGCTTGATGACGCTATGGCTCGTAAAGAGTTCATCCCATATTATCAGCCTGTGGTCAATATCCAGAACGGTAAGATTGAGATGGCTGAGGCTCTGGTACGTTGGAAGTCTGAGAAGCATGGCATGATTTCGCCTGCCCTTTTCATTCCAGCCTTGGAGCGTCATGGTGGTCTTTCTCGCATTGACCAGATGATGGAAGAGCGAGTCTTCGCTTTGCAGCAGCAACGTCTGAAAGAAGGTCGTCCTGTCGTGCCAATTGATCTGAACCTTTCGTGGGTAGACTTTGCTGATACAAAACTGATTGATCAGCTCAAGGATCATATTCTTGATAGTTCTGTACCTACTGACCTCGTACGTTTTGAGATTACTGAGTCTGCGTATGAGGAGATAGCTGAGAACCGTGTGGATGTGCTTTCATTCTTCCAGCAGAATGATGTGAAACTGTTGGTTGATGACTTCGGACAGGGTTACTCTTTCGGTACGATGAAGAATGTGGATTTCCACATCATCAAACTTGATAAGTCTCTCATTGACAAGATTGGACAGAGCCGTAAGATGGACTTGCTTGTCGAGACTTTGATTAGTGTATTCCATAGCCTCAACTCGAAAGTCGTGGCTGAAGGTGTGGAGGACGAGAAGCAGGTAGAGTTCTTGAAGAAAGTGGGTTGTGACTATATCCAAGGCTTCTATTTCTATCGTCCAATGGATGAGGAGTCGTTCCTCGCTCTGCTTGAAAAACAGCATACGGAGTCTTTGTCTCAGATGAGTAATAATGGCTTGAAGGATGAAGAGGTTCCAGCTGCTTTGTGGGTAGATCGAGATGTGCTTGAAAAGCAGTATACCAAGATGCAGACGGCTGTAGAGGAATCAAAGAGCTTGCGTATGTTGCTTGATGAGATGGATATTCATATCTTTGAATGGGATGTGAAGACACATGTTGATCTGGCTTCTGATAAGTTCTGTAAGATGTACGGTCTTAAGGATAATGCGATTCAGAATATGCCAGAGGAAATCCCGATTGTCATAGAAGAAGATCGTGAACGTTTCCGTGATTTCTATGGCCGTATCGCTCGAGGTGAAAAGATGGGTTCTGATAGCTTCCGTCTTTATAGACCAGATGGTAAAGGATATACATGGTATCGAAAGACTTTCTACACTATCTTTGATAGCAAGGGTATGCCATATAAGGCGATCATCACCATGCGTGACTGTGAAGACGAGTATCGTTATCGTATCTTGCGTACTCGTGATCGTGAGATTACTCAGAAGATGGGCATCGTGACTTTCATTTATACTTTAGCTGATGATACATTCTCTTTCACCTTCCTGGATCCAACCGGAGAAGTGCAGAATTTCGTGTTGCCAGAGTATCTCAATACTCCAGATGAGCAGATGTCTGTTGACCAGAAGTATCTGTCAGATACTTTGATGAAGGCGATTAAGGATGAATTGCCAGCAGGTCATATCGATTTCTATGATCAGCGTCTCAATACTGAGTTCCGTGCCCATTATACCAAGATTTATGGTGAGTATGGCCAGCTTTATGCTATCATCGGTCAAGCCGAGGATATAAATAAGACTCGTGAACGTCTTGAGGCTAAGGAAATGATGCTCCGAATGGCAAGTTTTGATGGTTTGACCCAGCTCTATAATCGTAGTAGCGGTGAGAAGGAGATGGAAAAAGTGCTCGAAAGTGGCCAGCCGGGTCTCTTCGGAATCCTTGACTGTGACCGATTCAAGAGCGTGAATGACAGCTTCGGCCATGTCGTTGGTGATGCTTTGCTGATAGCTATTGCCAAGACTCTTCGGAAGTACAATCCTTCGGGAATCAATATGAGATTAGGTGGTGATGAGTTTGCATTCTTTGTTTCAGATTCTGTTGATATTTCGAAATTCAAAGAAAAGGTAACGCAGTTCTTTAATGAGATCAGTAACCTTCAGGTCCCGGGCATCGCAGAAGATTTCGTCATCTCCGTTTCTGTTGGCGCCGTATTCTATAATGGTAAAGACGAAGTGAACTTCGACTCCCTATACCGCAAGGCAGATATGCTGCTCTATAAGAGCAAAGAATATCTAGGAAATAAGCTTACAATGTAAAAAACGGAATATAACAGTAAAATAGGTACAAGCAAATCTGTTTGTACCTATTTACGTTTAAAATCGGACATCATGAATTTCTTTGTACCTATTTTTGAGATAAAATAGGTCTTTATGATTTCGTGAGTTCCTATTTTAATCCAATAATAGGACCACACGAATTCCTTTGTTCTTATTTTGTTTTGATAAAGGTACTTCTTGATTTCCTAAGATACCTTTGTAAACAAAGAAAGGTACTTCCCGAATTCAGGAAATACCTTCAAAGAGTAATGTGGAGATGGAGGGGTTCGCTCCGAGCTTGCTCGCGTGATACGTAGTGAACAACCCGAGGGTAAGAAGCCTTCCGTCGAAACGTAGTGGAGATGGAGGGGTTCGAACCCTCGTCCAAACGAGGAGCATCTGCGCTTTCTACATGCTTATTCCAGCCTAGTTTGTCGGGAGCAGCCAAGACCTGGACCACCAAGCCACTCCTTAGCCTCTAAGATTTCACCAACGCCGTGAGGCAGACGATGATTAGTCCCGATTTACCTGCACCACCGGTTCCTCAGTCTCGGAACAACGACCTTGGGGTGATGTCTTGTCAGCCGCGCCTAGGCAGCCGATTAAGCCAGTAATCTACTGTACTTCGATTAGGCAGCAAGAGCGTAGTTAGTCTCGCCAATTATATTTCGCCATCGTGGAT
>JAZUIL010000107.1:0-5000 GCA_045642245.1 Bacteroidales bacterium | reverse complement strand
TCGGCTATAGTTCTCGATGCCAGAGCAATAGCCGACTTCCTTGATCATCTCGAGGTCGTAGGTGACACGCTCCTTGATGCGAGCGGCTTTCTCTGGCTCACCCAGTTCTTCGAACATCGCTATCTGCTTGCCGAGGTCGAGCGTAATCTCGTCGATGGCTCTATCCACGCGCTCCTTGGTGGTGGTGAAGATGTTGGCAGGCGAGATGACATATTTGTCAAAATGCTGCAGCACATGACCGGTCATAACGTCGAGTGTCTCGATTTCTTCTATCTCGTCAAAGCAGAAGTGAATGCGGACGATGAGATCGGTAGAGGCAAGGAAGACATCCACGGTTTCACCTTTGCACTGGAAGTTGCCACGTTGCAATGCCACGTCGTTACGAGTGTATTGAGCATTGAGCAAAGCGCGTAACAGTTCGTCTCGATCTATTTCCTGACCGACTTCCACGGTGATCATGTTGGCATGGAAATCCTCCGGGTTGCCGATGCCATAGAGACAGCTCACCGAACTGATTACCACCACATCGCGACGGCCGCTGAGCAATGCATTGGTGGCCGAGAGTCGCAACTGGTCGAGCTCCATATTGACGGCCAGATCTTTCTCGATGTACGTGTCGCTGGCAGGGAGATATGCTTCCGGCTGGTAGTAGTCGTAATAGCTGACGAAATACTCCACCTGATTGTTCGGGAAGAAAGCTCGCATCTCGCTGTAAAGCTGAGCAGCCAGCGTCTTGTTGTGGCTGAGGATCAATGTCGGTCGACCCGTCTCTGCAATCACATTGGCCATGGTGAATGTCTTGCCCGAACCGGTAACACCGAGCAACGTCTGTGCGGGGGTACCGTCAAGTACGCCCTCAGACAATTGCCTGATTGCTTCGGGTTGGTCACCCATCGGTTTGTATTCTGATTGCAGGTCGAAAACCATTTCAGTGAGGAGTGAGGAGTTAGAAGTGATGAGTTGTTGCTCGATGCTCCACGAGAGCAAGCTCGGAGTGGAATGAGGAATTAATCCATTGGGGTAATGGCATCTTTTAGGCGTCGCTTGAAAAGCTCCATGAGGGTAGTGCCATAATCCTCACTTGAAAACTTCTGTTGTTGCACTGTAAAGACAAAGTTGCGCAAACTGCTTGTGCCATCAATCTTGCACTTGAACTCCATCTTCATCTTCTGCTTACCCTGTGGCAATGGCAGATACATGATGTCCCACTGATCATCGTAGAATTTCGGCTTATATAGCACGTAGTAGACAGCTTCGCGGCTTTCTCTGTTGATGCGGATACCGGCGAACTTCGGTTGACCTACGTGGCTTGGTTCGGGTAAGGTGTAGGTGAGGAGCAAGGAACCATCCTGTAGAGAAAAGCTGTTCAACTGGATCTGATACCAGAGGATGCCAGGTGCTTCGGTGGTGTTGTTTGTCTCTGGGAAAACTTGTTTCCAGAGATCAGTATCAACGAGTGCATGGAATGGAAGATCTCCATCTACGTAATCGGATAGGAGATGGGGGAGAAATATGTCTGTGAACTCAGAAATGTTCATATGAAAAGCATTGGTTTTAGTGGCTGCAAAAGTAGTCAAAATTTTCGATAATACCAAATATAGATATATAAAAAATGTTCACGCGAAGCTTTTTTCTTTCAAAGCCGGAAAAACGGCTCTTTTATTGCGAAAAATGATGGTTTCTGGATGAGTCGGTAAAATACGAAAAATATACAAATCGGATGCTTGGAAGATGATTTTTGATTGTTTTTCGACGATGAGATCCAAGAAAGGGTCATAAATGAATTATGCAAAAATTATCGTTGTGCTTAATTTGTGTTAAATCAACAAGTTATGCGTTGTTACTTGGTTGCTGTTTATAAGTTGTTATGTGTTTCTTGAGAGTCACTATTCGTTTTTGCATTATTTGTATGTTTTTGTAAATGTATAAATTGCTGTAAATAAGTAAAATGATACTTGCTGACTATAATTTTATAATTGATAATATGTTTAAATTGTAAATGTGATAGTTTGTTGTTGTAAAAAATATTAAGTGATAAAAATCACTAAAGCAAATTTGTAAAATGCATAAAATTAAAAACCTCTATATTTGCGCTGTAATCGATCTTCTCACAATAATTGGGGTGATTATACGTTTAAAGTATAAAAAGTCAAACAGAACGCAATTATAAGCTTATGAAAAAATACATCACCGACTTCAAAGTGCAGAGCAACGAAAGCTTGACCGATCGTTTGTTTATGCTGCGCTTGACTCCTGCAGACGGCTCTCTTATTGCCGAATGTAAAGCAGGACAGTTTGCAGAACTCCGTGTGGACGACGAGCCAAAGATTTTCCTTCGTCGACCAATTTCCATTCATCGTATTGATCGCGAGAAGAACGAACTCTGGTTGCTCATCCAGCGCGCAGGCAATGGTACTAATCAGTTGTCAACGCTGCGTGAAGGCGATGTCCTCAATATCGTTTATCCACTCGGTAACGGCTTTACATTTCAGCCGGAGACAGGACGATATCTGCTTATTGGAGGAGGCGTCGGTGTAGCTCCATTGCTTGAAACAGGATTTGCTTTGCAGCAGCAGGGTGCACAGGTAACCTACTTGTTAGGTGCAAGAAGTTGCGCAGATTTAATTTCTGTTGCGCAATATAAAAATGCCGGTTGTGTCTATGCCACCACAGAGGATGGAAGCATCGTTCCTGGTTTGGAAGGAGAGGATGCAGCAGGTCGTCCTTACTGCCAGAAGGGTTTTGCCACTCAGCACAGTGTGCTTCAGGAAGGCGATTTCGACGCCATTCGCGTATGTGGCCCTGGCCCTATGATGAAAGCCGTAGCGAAGGTCGTCGGTGCATGGAAGCAGAATGAGCAGCCGAATTTCTGTGAGGTAAGCCTTGAGAATAAGATGGCTTGCGGCTTGGGTGTCTGCCTCTGCTGTGTGGAAGATACCAAGGAAGGTCATAAGTGTGTATGCTCAGATGGCCCTGTGTTTGACATTAAAGATCTTAAGTGGTGATTATATAATTAATTTTAAATAATGAAAAACTGAATAACTGAATTTTTTTGTTCGTTCTTCATTATTAATTCATCATTAAAACTATGGCAAATCTTACAACCAATATAGCAGGCCTTGAACTCAAGAACCCTGTACTTACCGCCTCAGGCACCTTCGGTTACGGCTCTGAATTCAGTGATTTCATCGACCTCGAGCGCCTCGGAGGTTTCATCGTCAAAGGCACCACCCTGCACCCACGTCAGGGCAATGCTTATCCACGTCTTGCAGAGACACCTTCTGGCATGATCAATGCCGTCGGACTTCAGAATAAAGGCGTGCAGTATTACATCGAGCACATCCATCCGACGCTTGAGCACCTCAAAACCAACGTCATCGTCAATCTCTCTGGTTCGTGCATCGAGGATTATGTAGAGGGTGCACGTATGCTCAACGAAGTGGCTACCATTCCAGCCGTAGAGCTCAATATCTCTTGCCCTAACGTTAAGGCAGGTGGCATGGGTTTCGGTACAAAGCCGGAGATGGCAGCAGAAGTGGTCAGCGCTGTACGCGACGTCTATAAGAAGCCACTCATCGTGAAGCTTACTCCTAACGTTACCAGCATCGCAGAGATTGCTAAGGCTGTGGAAGGTGCAGGCGCTGATTCGGTCAGCTTGATCAACACTGTGTTGGCCATGGCAGTCGATGCAGAGTGTCAGCGCCCTGTCTTGAGCACCGTTACCGGCGGCTTGAGTGGTGCTGCCGTAAAGCCGATCGCACTTCGCTGCGTATGGCAGGTTTACAATGCCGTTCAGATTCCTATCGTCGGCTTAGGTGGCATCATGAATGCTACAGACGCCATCGAGTTCATGCTCTGTGGTGCACGTGCCATCGAGGTAGGTACGGCCAACTTCATCGATCCTGCCATTACTGTCAAGATCGTTGATGGCATCAATGAATATCTTGACCGCCATGGCTGTCAAAATGTATCGGAAATCGTAGGTGCGCTGAAAATTTGATAACTTTTTTGCATTTTTTGGACAAGTAATCACATTATTTATTATATTTGCGCCCGATATAATAAAATAGAAGCCCCCAAAAAATACTGAAACTCGTTATGGGAAATATAAAAGGAATGGGCATTGCCCTGATTACTCCTTTCAAAGCCGATATGTCGGTTGACTACGAAGCGTTGTTGCGTCTTGTTGAATATCAAGTTTCCTCTGGTGCCGATTTCTTAGCTGTATTGTGCACCACGGCTGAAACTCCTACTTTAAGTGCGGAAGAGCGTGCTAAGGTCAGAAAATGCGTCATTGAGCAGGTTCGTGGCCGTATTCCAATCGTCTTAGGTTGTGGTGGCAATAACACCATGGCTATCGTCGATGAGTTGAAGAATGGCGACTGGCGCGGTGTGGATGCAGTACTCAGCGTAGTACCTTATTACAATAAACCAAGTCAGGAAGGCCTTTTCCAGCACTTCACAGCCATTGCTGATGCAAGCCCTGTGCCGGTAATCCTTTACAATGTCCCAGGTCGAGTAGGTGTCAATATGACCGCAGCTACCACCCTTCGTCTGGCCAGCCATCCTAACATCATTGCCATCAAAGAAGCTTCTGGTAACTTCGATCAGATCGATGACATCATCAAGAATAAGCCAGAGAATTTCACCGTGTTGAGCGGTGACGATGGCATCACCTTCCCACTTATTACCTTAGGTGCTGAAGGTGTTATCTCGGTGATTGGCAACGCATTCCCTAAAGAATTCAGTAAGATGGTGCGTCTGGCCATGGAAGGCGAGTATGCATCGGCTCTGAAGATCCATCATCGTTTCAAGGAGCTCTTCTCACTGCTCTTCGTCGATGGCAACCCAGCAGGTGTGAAAGCTATGCTCAACGCTATGGGTTACTGTGAGAATGTGCTTCGCCTGCCTTTGGTTCCTACCCGAATCACGACATTTGAGAAGATTCAGCAGATTCTTCGCGAACTTTGATTTATACAATAATAGAGCATGAGTACAAA
>JAZUIL010000106.1:0-8722 GCA_045642245.1 Bacteroidales bacterium | reverse complement strand
CGAACTTGATTTCAGCGAAGAAGACGTAGAATTTGCCGACCGTACACGCCTCATCAACCTCGCCAACGAGATTGACGCAGAAGTCTTGCGCCTTGCCAACAGCTTCAAGACCGGACAAGCCATCAAGAACGGCATCCCTGAAGCCATCATCGGTGCACCACACGTCGGTAACTCCACACTCCTCAACACGCTACTGAAAGAAGACCGCGCCATCGTATCCGACATACAAGGAACCACTCGCGATCTCATTGAAGACACTATCACCCTCGTAGGTTACCTTTTCCGCTTCATCGACACCGCCGGTATCCGTCACACACAAGACGAAATAGAGCAACTCGGCATAGAGCGTTCACACCAAGCCGCACAGCGTGCACAGATCATCCTGCTCATGACCGAACCAGGCATTGACTATCCGGAAATTGAGGCCAGAGAGGATCAACACATTATATATATATTAAATAAGGTAGATAAAGAAGAAATGCCTAGTGAGCCGATCACACCTAACTCCTCTCTCCTAACTCCTCACTCCCCACACATCAGCATTTCTGCCAAGCATAACCTCGGGATTGAAACTCTCGAGCAAGCGATCATCGACTGTGTCAAGACCAACGACACACAAAGTGACGTCATCCTCACCAACGCCCGCCACCAACAGGCCTTACTCTCTGCACACGAAGCTTTGCAGCGCGTCCTCACAGGCCTCTCTAGCGGCCTCAGCAACGAGTTTGTAGATATGGATTTAAAAGACGTTATCTCTGCACTAAACCAGATACTTGGCAAAGAAATAACTTCGCAGACAACCTTAAATGCTATCTTCTCTCAATTCTGCATCGGAAAATAGATTTTGCATCAGAAAGTAGAAACCGATTCCGACTTAATATATAAGAAATCAGATGAAAATATAGATTCTTCATGACTTTGCAGCACGAAAAAGATAGCAGTAAGCAGTTATGTAGAATCATAGTCAAGTTAAATAAATTTTAAATATTTTTATTAAAACATCACGTACACAATGTTGAAACTTCAAGTTTTTGAAGTCAACATTGCGTACTTTTTGTTAATATTCTCGATGTGGTATTTTAACAACGTGTACGCGATGTTGGTATTTTAGGCGTAGAATTTTAACATCACGTACGTAATGTTAAAAGAAAACTGCAAAGACAGACTCAACTCGAAAAGTTACACTATTTTTGTAAATGTGATTTGTGATTTGTGACAATCCATTCAACCACATGTGGAGGTCAGATCTGACAGACGTTCAAAACAAAAGTTAAAACATAAGAATATCGGTCGCTAAGATTTGGCAATATTGACAGAATTGCATATCTTTGCAACCAATATTTCTTCTTTGAAGAAATTGCTACGATATAAACCATTGGAACTCATATGCGAGCTATCTCTATCATGATCTAAAGAGATGAATATGAAGAAATCGATAAAAATAACATGCTGGACAATTGGCATTACCGTGATGGCAGCCATCGCCACCTACTTCTACCGTCATCGTTATGACAAGTACGAGCTGACCGATGAGGAACAGCAGACGGTCATGCTAGAAGCCAAGAAGCAGGGAAAGACGTTGGTGGCTTATTTCTCGTGGCCAGCCACCGAGGAGGCGGATGGTGTGACCTGCGCCAGCCTTGTCAACATCGATGGCAGGACGATGGGCAATACGGAACATGTGGCAGGATTGTTTGCCAAGGAACTGGGTGCCGACCTCTTCCGCATCGAGACAGAACGCACCTATCCGTTGACACGAGGAGCTCTGATAGAATCGACCAAGGAGGAACAGGACAAGAACGAGCATCCTGCTCTCAAGACGCATGTGGAGGACATGGATCAGTACGAGATCATCTTCCTCGGCTATCCGCTCTGGTGGTATGACTTCCCGATGCCTATCTATTCGTTCTTCGATGAATATGATCTGGAGGGTAAGACCATCGTGCTTTTCACCACCCATGCAGGTAATCGTTTCTGCAAGACCCTGCGCACGGCTCAGGATCTGCTCCCGACCTCTCCTATCGTGCAAGGCTTAGCTATTCATGAGGACGATGTAGCCGATGCGGAAGAAGCGGTCAGCAGATGGCTGAAGAATAATGGATTTGAGAAACAATAGAATCAATATAATTAAAACATAACACAACGAATATGAAAGAGATTTACGACTTCCTCAAGGCTTGTCCTTGCTACTTTATTGCTACCATGGATGGCGATCAGCCACGTGTACGCCCATTCGGCACTATCCTGCTGTTCGAGGATAAGCTTTACATTCAGTCGGGCCACAAGAAGGACTTTGCCAAGCAGTTGGCCGCCAACCCTAAGATGGAGTTGAGTGCATTCGACGGCAAGGGCAACTGGATCCGTGTGTCGGCTACAATGGTGGAGGACAATCGTATTGAGGCAAAGAAGGCTATGCTCGATGACTACCCTTCGCTCCGTGCCATGTACGACGAGAATGACGAGAATACGGCTGTATGGTACATGACCAATGCCAAGGCTTCGATCTGCTCATTCACTTCTGCTCCAAAGGAGATTTGTTTCTAACCGAAGCTCGCTTTGGATATGAAGGACAATACATACGAGATACTTCAGGAACTGGGATATAAAGGGTCTCAAGACGATCAGGCAAAGACAGTCATCAGTTGGTTGTCTGCCAATGACATCATCCGCATCGAACCATTCTGGCACTTCCTCGGTTCTGACGGAGGATTCTCATGGGGCAAGTCATGGGATGAGTTCGGAGAGGCGAGAGAGGTGAAATGCGAGACTTGGGACGAACTTCTGGAGATTGCGCTGGAGGTGTCGCTGGAAGAAGCATTCGATAATCATTGACATTATGCCCATTACACTGCTCCCATCCCTGCTGTTGGCCATCTTTGCCGTGGGTTACAGCCCTGGCCCTGCCAATCTCTACTCGCTGGCTTGCTGTCTGAAATTCGGACGCAGGAAGGCGCTGAAGATGTGGCGAGGGTTGCTCACTGGATTCAGCATAGGTGCTGTCATCATGGTTGTACTGACTCATCTGCTTGGTGAAGTCATGGGCGATTATGTCATCTATCTGAAATACCTCGGAGCTGCTTACATCCTCTGGCTGGCATGGAAGATGTGGCGGTTTTCAGGGCAGAACAATACCGAAGCACAGGAATGCACATTCACTTCGGGCATGATCGTGCAGTTGACCAATGCCAAGATGCTGTTGTTCGAACTGACGGCTTTCTCGGTGTACGTGTTGCCTTATAGTGACCGACTGACTGACCTCTTCGTCGTTGCGGCTCTGCTGCTCATTGCAGGTCCTGGAGCGAACCTTGTCTGGCTTTATGCCGGAGCCTATCTGAGACGGTTCTTTGCCAAATACCAGAAGCAGGTCGATATTGTAATGGCAATTCTTTTGGCACTTTGTGCTATCTACATAATTGTAATATAAAATGTCCTGAAGTAGAAGCAGGGATGGCTCGTATTTTCATAGCAATAAGGTTCGATGAAGGGTTCAAGCAAGGGCTTATTTCCTTGCAGGATGCACTCAGGGCAAGAGGTGTCCGGGGCAACTACTGTCCGTATGGCAATCTGCACATGACGCTGGCATTCATTGGCGAAAGCTATGATCTTGATGTTATCCGTAAGGCTGTGAGTGAGGTTGAGATCGAACCTTTTGAGCTCACATTGGACAAACTCGGGTCATTCCCGACCAAAGCTGGAGTTATCTGGTGCGGGTTGAAGGACAATGCGCCTATTATCGAGCTTACCAAACGGCTTCGGGAGGGCTTGAAGGACAATAGAGTTTCATTCAAGGATGATGTTTTCTTCCCTCACATTTCCTTGGTGCAGCATCCGTCTGAGATCATGACCGACATTGACGTACCAGAAACATCTATGCGTGTAACACAGATTTTTATCATGAAGTCTGAGCGTGTTGACGGAGAACTTATTTTTTCTGAAATATGAAGAAGATTCTGATTACTGGCAGTAGTGGATTCCTGGGCAGCAGGTTGGCTTATTACTTTAGGGATAAGTACGAGCTTTTGCTACCCACACACTGTGAGCTGAATGTCAGTCATGAAGAAGCGATAAAGCGGCCATTCCGCACAAAATAACATAGCAATGAAAAAGATATTGCAACTAGTTGTCTTTATGACATTTTGCTTAGGTGTGAAAGCACAGATACTGGTGATTCCTGATGTTCATGGACGTACTTTTTGGAAAGAGGCTGTGAGCATGTACCCTGATATGCATGTAATATTTCTAGGTGATTATCTTGACCCTTATGGTGGAGAGAATATTTCGGAGAAGGACGCATTAGTCAATTTTCAGGAAATTCTGGACTTTAAGAAATCAAACATGGAACGCGTAACGTTACTGATAGGGAACCACGAACTTCACTATCTAGACATGGATCTAGAATTCAGTCGCAAAGACACGATTAATGCCCCCCGCATACACGATATGCTGTATGAAAACATAATACTCTTTCGACTAGCGACGTCTGCACAATGTAGCGGAAAAACATTTCTGTTTAGTCATGCTGGCATACTTCAAACTTGGTGGAAGAAGCATTTCCCCAATGTAGCAAGCAATGCAGATGATGTTTGTAACGCTCTGAATGATAAAATAATATCAGATGAGAGCACCATCACTACTTTCATTAACGAAGCCTTAATGAATATAAGTGAAATCAGAGGTGGAGAAGACGAGACTGGTTCATGTTTGTGGGCAGACATCAATGAGCACAATGGAAAGAACGGGTTCCCAACCGATGTATACCAAGTCTTTGGTCACAGTCAACTAAGAAAGAATACCAAGATAAAGAAAGGCTATGCTGATCTGGATTGTCGCCAAGCATTTATAATAACAACAGATGGTAAGTTCTTGGTTGCAAAAAAAGAAGTAAATAAGTAAAATTGAAACAAATAAAAATATGAACAAAACTCTGAAACCCGTCTGTCCGCACAATCCGGACATCGAGTGTCCTTGCCCTAAGGATTGTCCTCGTCACGGCAAGTGCTGTGCTTGTGTGGCTCATCATCGTGCGATGGGCAATCTGCCTCGTTGCTTAAGAAATTTGGCGCAATGATTACTTTAGACTACCTCTCCCCTGCTGCACTTGAGACATACAAGGCTACCAGAAAGGCCATGTATCTTGTCCTTGCCCGTATGCACGACATGGGGATGAATCCCGACATCGAGAAGACTCAGGCAAATGAGATTCTCAGCGTGAACACCTTCATGCTAGGACAGGCATTCATCGGCAATGATCCGAAGCTCAAAGAGAAAAATCCACTGGAGAATGTGGCTGCCATCGAGGGTGCTTACCGTATGGTATTGGATAAGGTTCCGCTTGATCAGGAGATCCAGGACTTTATGACCAACGAGTCACAGCTGGCCTTCCTGCTCTTTCTTTGCGGAGGTGCGAAGGTGTGGTTTGAAAACAATAATGACGAATAAACTTATGACACCAGAAGAACTTGTAGAAGCTTCGTCGCTGAATGATCAGATTGACCGGAATACGTTATTGGATCTTGCATATATTGTGCTGGATGAACGACCAGAGGCGACTCCAGATGATTTTGATTATTACTGTTGTCAGGCAATTGGTGATAGATAAAAAAATTATCTCGTGTACGTATATATATAATTCGATGATAAGAAAGGCCCTTCTTTTACTACTCCTGTTCTTTACGATCTTCCTGACAGAAGCTCAAGATGCTTCTATCAGAAAAGCCATCGTACAGCAGGTTGAGACCTATCCTGCATCCACACTCAAGGACATCTATAAGAACTTTTTCCAGGATGCTTTCGGCCCTGGCCATCTGATGAGCAATGCACCAGATGCAGAACAACGTATGCGAAACTATCTCGAACAGGAATGCGAAGAGGCAAAGAAGGACATCAATCCATGTCCCGACTATGAACTGACAGGAAGCCACGGAAGGTTCTATCGTGTCAACCTCTCTGTCATCAATGATGGCAGAGTGCCGATGAACACCTTCTTGAATGCGTTTATGAAGAGTGCCGCACAGTTCTCGCTCCCCAAGGTCGAAGACTGGAAGCAGGAGTGGATTGCTATTGAAAAATGCATCAAGGAACTTGGCTATCAATTCCCAGATCAGGCGCAGGATTCCGCGGCCATCATGAACATCCTTGATCAAGGGCAGTATGCTTCTCATCATAGCATCGCTTATAATGAAGCCTATCATCCTCACTACCGACTCATTGAAAAGAGCATCTTCGAGAAGGAACTTCTTCCTCTGATTGAATTTGACATCTACCTGATGATCGGTCAGTCAAACTGTGCAGGACGTGGTTACATGATTGAGAGTGATACTACCGATATCATCCCTGGTGTCTGGCTGCTCAACGCCGAAGGATTACCAGAACCAGCCAGGGCTCCATTCAACCGATACAGCAATATCCGCAAAGACATGTCGATGCAGATGATAGGACCTGCTGTTGGCTTTGCTCCAATGATACGCGAAAAGACCGGTCGGAACATCCTGATTATCCAGAATGCGAAGGGAGGCAGCGGCCTTGGAGAATGGTATGACAAAGATCCGGAGACAATCACCTTACTCGACTCCTCCCTCATGCGAGCTGTTCCTGCCCTCAAATACGGAAAGTTGAAAGGAATAGTCTGGCACCAAGGAGAGACAGATACCTCCAACAGTTTGGCCCTCCCACATCGAGTAATCGGTCGTAAAAGATATCAAAAGCGCTTGGCTTACGTTGTCTACGTATATCCTTTCTGCAAAATGATTGAACGTCTTCGCTCCGCCTTGGGTGTAGGAACAGAAGTCCCTGTTATCGTCGGCGAACTCGGCCAGTGGGAATGGGAGAAGAAGAAACTCATTGATACATTCAATGACGTGGTCCTTCCGGGACTTACTATGATGGTCCCCAACTGTCACAAGGTGGAGAGCGATGGATTGGAGTGCCGCTCATCAGATCATAGCGATCCGCATTTCAGCAGAGCGTCAAACATTGAGTTAGGCCGACGTTATGCAGAAGCAATGTTCAATGCTTTACAGAAAGGTGAGATTAACGACGAATAAGCAAGGCATTATGTCAACAAATAAACAAAAATAAAAAGAACAATGAGAAAACATCTTAATCTATTTGCATTTGCGCTTGTGGCACTTTTCTGTTGCACAGCGTGCAGCGAGGACGAAGAAAAGCTGGCGCCAGAGATGGACAGCTCGCAGTTTGTACTTATTTCGGAGCACATTCCCGATGTGATCCTTGAGATACGCTACTACAGTACGTACAACTTCATCGGTGATCGCATACCGGGCTACTTGGAGCCTGTGGCAATACTCACCCGTCAGGCAGCCGACTCGCTGAAGGCCGTCAGCGACGACCTCATGAAGCAGGGCTACCGACTGAAGATATTCGATGCCTACCGTCCGCAGTGTGCCGTGGACTTCTTCATGAAGTGGGCGCAGGACCTTGACGATCAGCGCATGAAGGAGTACTTCTACCCAGAGCTGGACAAGGCCGTCATCGTACCACAGGAGTATGTGGCAGAGAAGAGCGGTCACACACGCGGTTCTACGGTCGATCTCACCCTCTTCGACATGAAGCTGGAGAAGGAAGTGGACATGGGGTGCACCTTCGACTACTTCGGCGTGGCCTCACATCCCGGTGTGCAGCCCGGTCAGGAGATTGGAGCCTACAAGTCCATCACCCAGGAACAGTATGACAACCGCATGATTCTGCAGAAGGCCATGGTGAGCCACGGCTTCAAAATCTATGACTACGAGTGGTGGCACTTCACCCTGAAGGACGAGCCTTTCCCTGACACCTACTTCAACTTCCCAGTCGCTACGTGGAGTATTAAGGAATAAAACAAGTGGTTGATATTGAAAGTAATATTGGCAAAGGGTAAAGCCATGTATAAGAAAACAATCTACATCATCATCGTTGCAGCATTGAGTATCTCGCTGCTTGCTGCATTTGTCACGAAGCAGTTTGGCATTGATCTGGGTGCTATGGATTGGATGGCACACTGGGTATCATCGCCTGTAGCGCTGTTGCTGGGTATAGTGTTCGCGCTTACGTTCGGAGCGACATTCGAGAAGTTCACAAAGACGATGTCAAAGAAGATGTTGCAGTATTCGGTCATCGGATTGGGTTTCGGCATGAACTTCAATCAGGCGCTTGCATCGGGCAAAGAGGGTATGCTGTTTACCATCGTCAGCGTGTTCGGTACGCTTGCCATCGGTTGGCTGATAGGCAGGAAACTGCTGAAGGTTGACCGTGAGACGAGCTATCTGATTTCGTCGGGTACTGCTATCTGCGGTGGTTCGGCCATCGCAGCTGTAGGTCCTGCGATCAAGGCAAAGGCCGAGTCAATGTCGGTGGCACTTGGAGTGGTCTTCGTGCTGAATGCCGTGGCTCTCTTCATCTTCCCATACATCGGTGATGCCATCGGTATGACGATGAAGGAGTTTGGCATGTGGGCAGCCATTGCTATTCACGATACAAGTTCGGTGGTTGGAGCAGGTTCAGCATACGATACGATGCATCCGGAGCTCATGGCGAGCGAAGGAGTATCGGCGCTCGAAGTTGCCACAACCATCAAACTCACGCGTGCTTTGTGGATTGTGGCTTTAGTACTTGTCACTCCGTTCGTTTATCGTAGCAACGACTCCCTCCCTGTGTCAGAGAGTCGGGGAGGGGCCCTTATTCCTCGTTTCATCATCTGGTTCGTCGTAGCCATACTCATGAACAC
>JAZUIL010000105.1:0-5841 GCA_045642245.1 Bacteroidales bacterium | reverse complement strand
ATTGCCAACGGTTTCGGCCTCCAGAGCTATATCAAGACCTCGCTGCACGGCCTCTTTCCGGGTCAGCATGAGATCTCAGACTATCTCATCACCTTTGCAGCCAACTACCTCGAGCATACCAAGACCGGCTTAGTCATGGGCATCGGCGTGGTCATGCTCATCTACGTCATCTACAGCCTGATCGGCAACGTAGAGACCGTCTTCAACCAGATCTGGCAGCAGAAGAAAGGCCGAGCCACACTACGCAAGATCACAGACTATCTGAGCATCATGCTGCTGGTGCCACTGTTCCTCATCATCACCTCCGGCTCACAGATCCTCCTGCAGACCTACGTCAAGACCGACCTCTACGACTACGAGTTCAGCCAGACGCTGATCCGGATCCTCAAATGGGCACCCTACGGCTTGACCATCATCGCCATGACCTTCATCTATATCGTCATCCCGAACACCAAGGTCAAGTTCATGAACGCGCTCGTAGCAGCCATCATCGCCGGTTCGGCGTTCAACCTCTTCCAGGGCCTGTTCATCTCCGGTCAGATCTGGGTCAGCAAGTACAACGCCATCTACGGCTCATTTGCCGCCTTGCCACTCCTCCTCCTCTGGATCCAGATGGCATGGGTCATCTGTCTCTATGGCGCCGAGCTGTCGTATGCATCGCAGAACGTGCAGAACTTCAACTTCGAGGAAGACATGCAGAGCATCTCGCGTCAGTACAACGACTTCCTCACCACGCTCGTAGCCTCTGACATCTACCGTCGCTTCAGCCAGCAGAAACCCGCACCAACCACAGAGGAGGTCTGTCATTCGCTGCAACTCCCGTCCAAGCTGGTCGGTGGCATCATCGCCAACCTCTCCGAACGTGGCATCATCCGTGAGACCGTCGACGTGAAGCGCAAGAACGACCAGCACACCTGGATACCCGGCCGTGACATCTCCACCTACTCCATCGCCTCACTGCAGGACGAGCTGGAGACCTTCGGCATCACCGACTTCAAATACAAATATAGTCTTATATATAATAAGGAGTGGGAGGCCATGGAGAACATGCGACATGCAGCCTACAACAGCGGCCAACACCTGCTCCTGAAAGATATCGAGACCAAGACAATTAATAATGATTAACTATTCGACTTTAAACTAAGCCACCATTGCGAGGTCAAAAAGTCGACAATACAAACAAATTTCATTCAAAATTTACTTTTAACTATGAAGAAATTTCTCATGCTTGCAGCCATCGCTGCCACCGCACTGCTCAGCAGCTGCGTCACCAAAAAGGAATATGCCAAGTTACAGAGTGATTATGCCAACCTTCAGAAAGATTTGAACGATGCACGCGTAGAGCTTGCCACCTGCGTATCAGGCAGCAAGAGCCTCGACGAGCGTCTGGCAGAAGCCAAGGCTAACAACGAAGAGCTCCAGAAGGCTTACAAGGCCCTCCAGCGCTCGCTCGACAAGAGCATCTACTCATCAGGCGCAAACATCAACAAGCTCGTCGATGAGATCAACGCCAGCAACAAGTACATCAAGCAGCTCGTCGATGCCAAGTCAAAGAGTGACTCACTCAACATGGCACTCACCAACAAGCTCACCCGCAGCCTCAGCAAGAGCGAGCTCGCAGACGTTGACGTACAGGTACTCAAAGGCGTAGTTTACATCTCACTCAACGATAACATGCTCTACAAGAGCGGCAGCTACGAGATCAGCGACAAGGCTGGTGAGACCCTCGGCAAGATCGCCAAGATCATCACTGACTACAAGGAGTATGAGGTACTCGTAGAGGGCAACACTGACAACGTACCTATCAGCAAGCCAAACATCCGCAACAACTGGGACCTCTCATGTCTCCGCGCCAGCAGCGTCGTACAGGCACTCCAGAACCAGTATGGCATCGATCCTAAGCGTCTCTCAGCCGCAGGCCGTGGTGAGTACAACATCATTGAGAGCAACGACACCGCAGAAGGTCGCGCTCGCAACCGTCGCACTCAGATCATCATCACTCCTCTCCTCGATCAGTTCCTCGAGCTCATCGACCAGGCACCAGCTACAGAGTGATAAAGCTTAGGCTTTGCATCCAGCAGAACGTCTTGCAGGAGCTTTGCTAATGTCATCTTATTCACCCGGCGTATATACAGACGCCACCGCCGAGTTCCATGACATCTGTAACTACTGGGAAGCAGAAAATGCCAACAATATCAAGTTTCTAAACATAAAAGCGACGGAGCAGCAAACGCTGCTTCGTCGCTTTGGTTTATTATATAGGAAATTTCCTAGATAAGATATGCTTCCTGATATTCCTATTTTCTGTATTTCTTGATAAGATCGCCATCTCCATCCTTCCATTCTGTCCAACCATTAGAACTGCGTCCAAGAACAAAGTCAGCCGGACCACTAGGTGACATAAACTCTATATCTTTAGTTGTGGTGATAACACCACTCTCTACGGTACATGACGTTCTTATAAGTTCTTCGCGAAGTCTAATAGAATGAGCAGCATAACTAGCGGTGGTTGTATTACTGATTACACTTCCTTTCAAAAGCGTCATCTTACCATCTTCGTGTAAATAGGCTTTGGCATTGCAACCTTTAGCATCTGAGTGGATAAAACATTCTATTACGTTTGCAGGTTTTGCTGGTACAGGCGCTGTAACAGGGATGGTACTTATCACTTTACCATCTTGATATATTTCTATGAAAGCGTCATCAAGAGTGGTTGCAATGGTCTTAAAACATTCTAAAGCTTTATCTGGCTGAACATTGAAAAATTCACGATTCTTTCTGATACGCGTATTGGTCAGCAAGTCAAGCATGCTATGCAACTGCTTCTCTACCTCGTTATACTTCACGCTACGAAGCGTTGCATATATATCGAAAGGTAATGGTACAGCGGTATTATCGAGTTCTTTTGAACGGACATCTACAGGTCGGGAACTCTTCCCGATCTTTACCCAATCTTCACGAAAACTTTTGTTTGTCAATATATAGACATAGCCAGGATCTTTTGCCATGGTAATTAGTTTTATTTATATCACGCGGCAAATATACTCATAATTCTCTTGCTTTCCAAATAATAAAAGCACTTTTTGCAAGGATTATGTTTTAAACATAAAAAAGCAGAGGATGGTGTCCTCTGCTAATATCGTTATGTTCATTTTTATTGGTTACTTTATTGTCTACTTATTGGTCACTTTATTGGTTACTTTTTTAGTAACTTGCCACCTCAATCCGCCTGTTCGTAATAATAAGAGTAATCAATACCCTTCATGAACATCTCTCGGCTGGAGATTTCATCCGTAAGAGCGCCAGCAATCAGCTGCTTGATGACCGTGGCATCTGTAACGCTTCGTTCCATTGCAGCAAGGTAATCGCACTTATCAATCTTACTCCAATCCACACACTTCTTTAATCGGGCCTTGAAGATCAGATCGAGCCAGATACGTGTAGTTCGGCCATTACCTTCCATAAAGGGATGTACAATGTTCATCTCAACATACTTATCCATGATCTGATCGAAAGTATCTTCTGTATGCATGTATCTGCTGCAGGCCTTTTACAGTTCCTACAGGAATAGAGTCAAGCAGATTACTCTCAAACAAATCGTACGCCTTTTTCTTGCTCTGGCCATCAATGGTATTATCGCTATAAGTTAGCCAATCAAGAAAAGTATCAGCAGCTACAAGTTTCAGTTGACTACAAACCGTAGTCAACTCACTTCCTTGGCGCTTTAATCTCAGCTTCAGTACACTCCAATATTTACGTGGAGATTCACTTTTAGTAATAGCCGCAATAATATCAACAATGGCAAAATACCATTCATTATGGGATTCCTCCCAAACAGCTCGTACTTCACGATTGTCATAAAAGCGTATTGATAATTTACGTACGTCGCTCATACTTTTGACTTGAAGCAATGTTATGTTGTTTTTTCGCTCTTATCTTCCCATCGATGAGCCATAAAGTTCTTGCATATTCCTTTCGCCTTCAACTTCCTCGTTGTAAATACGCCGATCGATGCTATCTCTGCTCATGCTCAGGAACTCAGAATAAGACCGTGCAATTCTGAACCAACTGTTAAGCGTGTTGACATATACCTCACCATTCTCTTTTTCAACGATTTGGTAAGTTCTGTCGAGACCTCTGATCCTACCTCTTTCTATTTCCTTAGAATTCATTCTGTTGTCAAATTACATGTTGATATTCGATTTCTTGAAAGTGTGTAGTTTATTACGCTGCAAATATACTCATAATTCTTCTCTTTTCCAAATATTAAAAGCACTTTTTTCGTGGATTATGTTTTCAAACATAAAAATAAGTGCAAACGAATTCATGGTGGCAGATTTTAGTTGTAAAATAAGTACAGACAAAATCACGACGTCTGATTTTACGCGTAGGATAAGTGCACATGAATTTGTCTGGACTTATTTGTGGCAAAAAATAAGTCTACACGAATTCGTATAGACTGATTTGAAACGAAAGATAGGTACAAACGAAGTTGTCTGTACCTATCTAATGATTATTTAAGCTTGTCGGTTACCGTGAGTGCGACTCTCGCGATACTCGTAAGCCGTGCACTTGATCATACGCTCCATGAACTTCGAAAGGCCGTTGATGGTCTTGTAGCCGCAGAGATTTGCCACGTCTTTGTAGCTCAATGTGGTGTTGCTCAGCAGATACATGGCGTGCAGGAGCTTCCACTTCTTCAAGAGATCGTTCAAGGTGTCGCCAGTGAGAAGCTGGATGGCGCCAGACAAAGCGCTACGTTTCACGTCGAGGATCTTCGATAGTGTCTTGCCGTTGATACCTGGCGAACGTACCAAATAGGGGGTGACGTCTTTGAGGATAGGAGTCTCAACGCTGTTGGTCATAGCTTGTGAATAAAGCTGCTCTGCAGTAATAATGGGTGTCATAAGCTGAACAAACAATTATAAATTATACATTATTAATTATCAATTATATAAGCATACTCTTTTTCTGCATCGTAACAAGGACACGCCTTAGCTACACCCGGCAAGTCACGATGACCGCAGATCCTAGCTTCAGGAAACATCTCGTGCAGGATCAGGAGGAGGTCGTGCACTACCACCTTCTGTTCTGCTGTGCGATTGTCCTCGTAGAGCGAGACCCTCTCGGTCCTCCGCACCCCCTCACTCCCCCGAACAGCGGGGGCAGAAATCCTCGTAGGGGGAGAACTTGTCGCGCCATTCTTTAGTTTCGCCAGATCTGCCAGATCTCCGACTGGGATCTGAGGAGGATCGTCTCTGTGACCTCCTTCGGTGCAGATACCGATGGAATGAGCGTTGAAGTTTTTTACGTGGCAACCTTTGAGTGACAGCGGTCGACAGTAGTACAAGGAGCCGTCTCTGCGAATATAGAAGTGATAGCCAGGATAGTCGCCGAATCCTCTCGCTTTGTGTGACGCTGCCAGCTTCTCGATGGTGAAGTTCTGTGACGGACGAGTGTCGCTGCAATGAAGGACGATCAAATCCACCTCACGGACCCACCTAAATCCTCCCTCGTAGGGAGGACTTTCCGCTGCTACGCGTGACTCGGGGATATCCTCCCCCTTCGAGGGGGAGTTAGAGAGGGTCTTCTTCGACGCAGCTCGCAATTCCGAAAGCAGCAAGGACTGCAGTTCCGATCTTGACAACAGTCTTGAGAACCTCTGTCCAAAAGTTACGCTTACAAGTCTTTTTGCATTCGTCGCAGCATTCTCCATGCTCGATACTGGGTGATTCTTTGTTTTCTTCCATAAATATTAATTATTTACGTTCATAAATCTCCATCAAAGAAATCATAAGAAATCAATATTTGGCGCCAAGATTTTTGATTTACTTTGATTTC
>JAZUIL010000104.1:0-6693 GCA_045642245.1 Bacteroidales bacterium | reverse complement strand
ATAATATTAATTAATAAGACTGATATACTCTTTGACGCGAGCAATATATTCGTCCCAATGATCATGAATCGTTTGAGCATGTTCTGAACCTGGTGCAATCCACATATCTTTATATCCTTGTGTCTTTGCATCAAAATTCTTCTTTAACATATAGAAAGGGACATATGAATCTGCATCACCGTGAATAAACAGCATCGGACGTTTACATTTAGCCAGCTGTTTCTCAGCATCAGATTCTTTCATTGACCAGCCGAATCGCCACTTACAAAGGATTTCTGCCGCATCAATAAAAGGGAAGGCTGGAAGACCGGCTTCTGTCTTGATCTTCTCAGATAATTGTTCGTAGGTATTGTTATATCCGCAATCCTCGATGAATCCTATTAAATTCAAAGAATCAGGAATATCTTCACCCGAAGTCATCATTGTCGTGGCACCACCCATAGAAAGTCCATGTTCAATGATGTTAAGATCAGGCCATAGATTGTGAGCCATCGGAATCCAGATTCGAGCAACATCCAGTCGGTCAAGCCATCCGAATCGGACATTCTCACCTTCACTTAAACCATGTGCATAGAGGTCAGGAACAAGACAATTACGATGAAGAACTTCGTAATGCAGATAGTAATATCGCATCATTCTGGCACAGTTATCACAGTAGCCATGTACTACAACTGTGGCTCCATATGCGCCTAATAGATCATAATCGTTACCTTCCTCTTTATCGAAATAAACGGTGTCTACATTATGAGTCAGAATATAAGCATGACGTTTCAGACCATCGTCAGCCACGACGAAAGTATCACGCCAAAGACCTGCTTCGAGTAACGAATCTCTCCACGCTCTCATCTCGGGATATTTGTGGAATACTTCTTCCATACACATCTCAAGATTATTACGGCGTGGTTCGTCAGGAAGACAAGCAAGATTCAGTGCATAATTGCCTATAGCAAAAACGATGCAAAGAAGCAGAAATATGATTATAAAAGCACAAAGAAAGAAGCGCTTCATTTTGACACTTTTATTCATTTTGTATGCTAAAATTATAATATTGCTATTTTTATGCCGCAAAGATAGTCAAAAGTCTTGTAATAAAGAAATTTTTGACGATTATTTTTGGATTTTTCACCGAATATAAGTATCTTTGCACCCAAATAATAGATGCAAACAGCTTTTGTGTTGCGTAATATCCAATATCCAACTATATTTTTTATGTTTAAGATTGTAAGCAAAAAGATGTTCAGCGAGAAGGTTGCCTGTCTTGAGGTAGAAGCTCCGCTGATTGCCCAGAGCCGTAAGGCCGGACACTTTGTCATCGTCCGTCTGGACGAAAAGGGCGAGCGTATCCCGCTCACCATCGCTGATGCCGACATTGAGAAAGGTACTATCACTCTCGTTGTACAGGCTGTAGGCGCAAGTTCTACCCGTATCATCAACCTCAATGCTGGTGACGAGATCTTCGACGTAGTAGGTCCTCTTGGCCACGCTACTGAAATCGAGAAGTTTGGTACCGTTATCTGCTGTGGTGGTGGTGTAGGTGTAGCTCCATTGCTGCCTATCGTTAAGGCTATGCACGAGGCTGGCAATAAGGTTATCGTTGTTCTTGCTGCGCGTACTAAGGATCTTATAATCCTTGAGGACGAGATGCGTGCTAACTCAGATGAGGTAATCATCATGACCGACGATGGTTCTTATGGCAAGCAGGGTGTAATTACAGTAGGTGTAGAAGAAGTTATTAATCGTGAGCAGGTTGACAAGTGTGTATGTATCGGTCCTACTATCATGATGAAGTTCGTCTCATTGCTTACTAAGAAGTATAATGTCTCAACTGTCGTTTCCCTCAATACTATCATGGTTGATGGTACCGGCATGTGCGGCGCTTGTCGTGTAACCGTAGGTGGCAAGACCAAGTTCGTATGTGTTGACGGTCCTGAGTTCGATGCACACGAGGTTAACTTCGATGAGATGATGATGCGTATGCGTGCTTACAAAGCTGAAGAAACTGAGGCCATGAATGCATTGCTCAATAAGTAAACTCCAATCGTTAAATAAGAAAATCGTAAATCATTATGACACTTGAAGAAATTAAGGCTCTTCGTAATGAGCCATGGCGTGAGGAGTTGCGTAAGTCTATTCCAGCTAAGGATCGTGGCGCTATCGAGCGTGTAAAGATGCCTGAGCTGACTCCAGAATATCGTGTTACTACTTTTACAGAAGAAGTTCAGCAGGGTCTCACCAAAGAGATGGCTGTAATGGAGGCAAAGCGTTGTCTCGACTGTCCAGATCCAAGCTGTATGAAGGGTTGTCCTGTTGGTATCAACATTCCAACTTTCATCAAGCACATTGAGAAGGAGGAATTTGACGAGGCTATCCAGACCATCAAGAAGACCTCATCACTTCCAGCAGTTTGTGGTCGTGTATGTCCACAGGAGAAGCAGTGTGAGGGTCAGTGTATCAAGCTCAAGATGAAGCAGAAGGCTGTCGCTATCGGTTACCTCGAGCGTTTTGCAGCTGATTATGAGCGTGAGAGTGGCAACATGAAGGCTCCTGAGTGTGCAGCTAAGAATGGCAAGAAGGTTTGTGTTGTAGGTTCAGGTCCTTCAGGTCTTGCTTTCGCTGCTGATATGGCTAAGTTCGGTTATGATGTAACCGTATTCGAGGCACTTCATGAGATTGGTGGTGTATTGAAGTATGGTATCCCAGAGTTCCGTCTTCCTAACAATGTAGTAGAGGCTGAGATCAATACGCTTCGTGCAATGGGTGTTAACTTCGTACCTGATGTGATTGTAGGTAAGACCATCAGCTATGAGCAGCTCCACGAAATGGGCTTCGATGGCATCTTCGTTGGTTCAGGCGCAGGTCTTCCACGTTTCATGAACATTCCTGGCGAGAACGCTATCGGTGTTATGTCATCAAACGAATACCTTACCCGTATTAACCTCATGGGCGCAGGCCGTGGTCAGGGCTTTGATACTCCAGTATTGAAGGGTAAGAATGTCGTTGTCTGCGGTGGTGGTAACACCGCTATGGACTCTGCTCGTACAGCTAAGCGTATGGGTGCTGAGACTGTAACTCTCGTTTATCGTCGTGGTCTTGATGAGCTTCCAGCACGTGCTGAGGAGGTACATCATGCTATGGAAGAGGGTATTGACTTCCATGTACTCCACAACCCAATCGACTATATCGCAGATGAGAATGGTCGCGTAAAGGAGGCTGTCCTTCAGGTTATGGAGCTCGGTGAACCTGATGCTTCAGGTCGTCGTTCACCAGTTCCTGTAGAGGGTAAGACTGAGACTATTCCTGCAGATCTCGTTATTGTAGCTATCGGTGTTTCTCCAAACCCAATTATTCCTGGTGCTTTCAAGGGTCTCGAAATCTCTCGCAAGGGTACCATCGTAGTAGGTGAGGAGACCATGCAGTCAGCTGTTGCTGACGTATTCGCTGGTGGTGATATCGTACGTGGTGGTGCAACCGTAATTCTTGCAATGGGTGATGGTCGTCGTGCTGCTGCTAACATGAATGAGTATCTCAGCAAGTAATAAGCTTTTTGAATAGCATATATTACGATTGTTCGTAAATTCAGATAGAAATGACTCCGAAAAAATAATTCGGGGTCATTTTTTTGCTTTTCACACATTATTTAATTATATTTGCGCGAATTTTAAAAGCGAATTAATGAATATAGATAATCTGAAGCTAGACGAAATAGGTACTGAGGACCGTCGAATGGAGCGTACTACCATCATGCCTCTCTTTGGAGATAATATGATGGATGTTACAATTGACGAGTCCAAGCTTGACCTTTCTTGTATCCCAGTTTTGCCTCTCCGTGATGTTGTGGCTTTTCCTGGAATGACCTTACCATTGACGATTGGTCGCCAGAAATCTGTTAATCTCATCCATGATGTGATGAGAACAGGCAAATACTTTGTTCTTTGTACTCAAAAGACAAATATAGAAGATCCTCAGGCCGATGACCTGAATAGATACGGAACTATTGCAGAAGTTGTAAAAGAACTTGAGATGCCAGATGGTACCAAAAGTGTCCTTGTGCAGTCTCGTCGCTTATGTCATCTTGATAATATCTTGATGAACGAGCCTTATTTCTTCGGTCGTGTATCAATGATCGATGAGAATTATGTTAATCCTAGAAGCCGTTCGATCAAAGCTTTGATCAGTAATCTTAAGAAAGATATCAATGAGATTGCTACGATCGTTGATGATATGGTTCCTCATGAGATTCAGTTCTCAATCAATAATATCAATGATTATAATTATTTGATCAATTATATCAGTGCTACGTTCCCTCTCAGTCTTAAACATCGTGAAATCCTACTTGAGATTACAGATGTCAAGGAACGACTTGTTGCGCTCAGTCAAATGGTTGGCACACAGCTTGAATATAGCCGCATCAAGAATAAGATGCAGCAGTTGACTCATTCAGAGCTTAACAACCAGCAACGACAGCACTATTTACGTACTCAGATCAAGGCAATCCAGGATGAGTTAGGTGAATCTGTCACTGAGGATGTCGATAAACTTTTGGCAAAAGCAAACAAGAATCAATGGAAGCCAGCTGTTCAGGAACAGTTCCTCAAGGAGATTAATAAACTCCAGAGGATGAACGAACAGTCGCCTGATTATGCAGTTCTTCATAATTATCTCAATATCATCGTCGATTTGCCTTGGGGTAAAACGACGAAGGATAATCTTAATTTGAAGAATGCACAACGAATCCTTGAGCATGATCATTTTGGATTAGAGAAAGTCAAAGAGCGTATCCTCGAACATCTGGCAGTAATCAAGATGCGAGGCGATATGAAAGCTCCGATACTGTGTTTGGTTGGTCCTCCGGGTGTTGGTAAGACAAGTCTCGGAAAGAGTGTTGCTACTGCATTAAAGCGAGAATATGTTCGCATTAGTTTAGGAGGTCTTCACGATGAAGCAGAGATTCGTGGTCATCGTCGCACCTATATCGGTGCGATGCCAGGTCGAATCATTGCAGGAATCCAGAGATCAGGAACAGATAATCCTGTCTTCGTTCTTGATGAGATCGATAAGATTGCTCATGACTTCAAGGGTGATCCATCATCTGCATTGCTTGAAGTACTTGATCCAGAACAAAACTCAACGTTCCATGACAACTTCTTGGATGTTGACTACGATCTTTCTAAAGTTCTCTTTATTGCTACAGCCAACAGCCTTCACAATATCGAAGGTCCATTACGCGACCGTATGGAAGTAATCGACATCTCTGGTTATGTGATCGAGGAGAAGATTGAGATCGGAGAACGTCACCTGCTACCTCGTCAGATGAAGGAGCATGGTCTTGAGAACCTGGAATTCTCTATCCCTAAGAAGACCATGGAGCAGATTATTGATCGATATACTCGAGAAAGTGGTGTCCGTCAGCTCGATAAGAAACTGGCTAAGATCATGCGAAAGATTGCATGGCGTGAAGCAAACAATCTGGACGTTCCTAACAAACTTGCAATTTCAGATTTGGAGGATTATTTGGGCAAACCGGATTTCAATCCTGACAAATACGAAGGTAATGACTATGCAGGTGTTGTTACAGGCTTGGCTTGGACATCTGTAGGTGGCACTATCCTTGAAGTAGAATCGGCTCTTGTCAAAGGAAAAGGAGGTTTAAGCATCACCGGTAACCTTGGCGATGTCATGAAGGAATCAACTACTTTGGCATTACAATGGATCAAGGCAAATGCTTCAGACCTTAATATCCCGGACGAGCTCTTTGAGAAATATACAGCTCACGTACACTTCCCAGAAGGTGCTACTCCTAAGGATGGCCCTTCCGCTGGTATCACCATTGTAACCTCGTTAGTAAGTACAATGACACAACGAAAAGTACGTGCTAACATTGCAATGACCGGAGAGATCACGCTTCGTGGCAAAGTAATTCCAGTAGGAGGAATCAAAGAAAAGATTCTTGCTGCAAAACGAGCTGGTATCAAGGATTTGATTCTTTGTGTCGATAACAAGAAAGACATCGAAGAGATCAATGATCTTTACACCAAGGGACTTACCTTCCATTATGTTCGAGATATCCATGAGGTACTTGAATTTGCTTTATTGATAGAAAAAGTAAAGAATGCAAAGACGATTTTAAAATAATAATTAACGTCTGATCAGTTATACTTTCAACTCTTAATAATAGTTTGTTATGATTCACGATTTAGGTATAATAATGCTTACTGCAGCCGTTATTTCATTGGTTTGCAAGTATCTGAAACAGCCTGTTGTCCTTGGTTACATATTAGCTGGACTTTTGGTTGGTCCCTATGTCTGTGGATCTGCATGGGTTCATGAAGAAGAATCGGTTGAGACTTGGGGACAAGTAGGTGTGATCTTCCTGCTTTTCTCGTTAGGTCTTGAATTCTCTTTCAAGAAACTTGTGCAAATGGGTTCTACTGCGGTCATTGGATGTGTGACGATCGTTGTAGGAATGATGACAACGGGTTTCCTCTTGGGACGATGTCTTGGATGGAACGAAATGAATTCACTCTTCCTGGGTGGTATGCTTTGTATGTCATCTACAACCATAGTTTTCAAAGCCCTTGATGATTTAGGATTACGTCAACAGAAATTTGCAGGTATCTGTTTTGGCATCTTGGTTGTAGAAGATCTCTTTGCTGTTGTACTGATGGTATTGTTGGCCTCTCTTGCAGTAAAGAA